>CALGNM010000293.1 GCA_937958665.1 uncultured bacterium
GCGTCCACTGGCTACTGTATTCTGACAACTCCCATATTCTGTATTCATCCCTCCGTTTCACCCTTCACCATTCACCCCATAAGCCTCCCGCTTCACCTTTCATTATTAAGCCCGCCCCCCTACTGCCTGGTCCCCTCGGTGATGGTATAGGTGTACCCGTACTTCCAGCCCGCCCCCCCGGGGTTGCCCCGGTAGCCGATCATGATCAGCATCTTCTCCCACTTCCGGGCGGCCTCCTGGTTGGTGAAGCCCTGCTCCACCCGCCAGTCGGGGGGATGGCCGTGCTCGGCCCGCCTCCGCTCGGGGTCGTCGGTCAGCCCCACGTATCTCATAACCCTCCTTCTCCCCGCCGGCCTCAGCGTTCCCGGGCCCGCCGGATGGCCGAGTCGGGGTCCTGTTCCACGTTGCTCAGAATCCGCCAGCCCTCCCCGGAGCGGCGCAGGTGCCAGTAGTTGAAGCCCCCGGCCGGGCACAGGGCCTTGACCACCAGGTTCTCCCGGTCCAGCCGGCAGCTGACCGCCTCCACCTCCTCCGGCTCGCCCCAGGTCCGGCCGGAGGGGTTGGGCACCGGCTCCAGGCGGTAGCCCAGATGCCGTTCCTGTTCGGTTAGCTCGATGGCGTACATGACCTTCCTTTCATTGAAGCCGGGGGCTATCGCCCCTCCAGCACCAGACAGTTTTCCAATAACACCTGCTGGCAATCCCGGCACACCACCTGGCAGTTGGCCGGGATATCCAAGACCCGATCGGCCAGGGCCACCCGCTGCAGCCCCAGCCAGCCCTGGGGCAGGTGCAGCTGGCCGTGATGGTCCCAATGCAGGGGGCGGCGGCATCCCGGGGCTTCACAGCATCCCCCGGCCCGTTCCCAGGCTTTTTTCAGGGTCCGTTCGGAGAACAATTTCATTGGTCGGCTCCTTGATTGGTGACGGGCCGGGGATACTGGCAGTACATCCGGCGCCGGACGGTTAATTTATAGGGGCAGGGGCGGGCATCGCAGCAGATAAAGTCGGTTTGGCCGCCGAACAGGTCCCCCTGGACGGCCGGCAGGCGGTGGCTCAGGCCGCAGGTGGGGGCTGGAGGACGGGGCGTCCCCAGCACCGAGGAGATCCGGCTTCCCAGCTCGGCCAGGCTGAAGGGCTTCCGAAGGAAATCGGCCCCCTCCGGCAGCCGGTGGGGCTCCAGCTCGCCCCCCGAGACGATCAGCGAGACCAGCCCCGGGTTGGCCTGGCGGCAGCGCAAATACAGGTCCAGGCCGCTGCCGTCGGGCAGCACCAGGTCGGTCAGCAACAGCCCGATCTGGTCCTGGTGCTGCCGGAAAAGCCTTTCGGCCCGCTGCTGGCAGTCGGCGGTCAGCACCGGATGCCCGATGTTCCGCAGCAGGAAGGCCTCGACCTCGCGCATCCCGCCCTCGTCCTCCACCAGCAGGATGGTCCCGGCCGGCCGGCCCCTGGCCTCAGCGCCGGGCATCAAGCCTTTCGGCCAGCACCATTGAGTTCTGGTACAGGATCATCCGACGGGGCTGCTCCTGGCGGCCCAGGGCGTTGATCACCACCTTGTCCCGGTCGTGAGCCAGCACCCGGCCGAAGAATTCCTGCCCGTTGTTGAGCAGAAAATGGTAGATGTGGATTCGATCGTACATTGGGTCCTTCCCGCACACGGCTTGCGCCGGGCCCTGGCGCCCCGGGAGCCCGGCGATGATAATTAGGTTTAATATCCTTCGATCAGAAGTCGATCGGCGGAGGCAATGGCACGGGATCGGTCCCGGTGGGGATGGGGGGCGGGGTCGGATTGCTATCGGCCCAGGCCTGGGAGATGCCGGAGATGGATGCCAGCAGAATTGCCAGCAGTAGGGAGGCGGTCAGCTTCTTCATGGTAGGCTCCTTTATTAATTTGGTGACGGTTCGCCCATTAATACCCTCAATATCCATGCCAACGGAGGTCTCAATATATCCAACACTTTATATTGCATACTATTACAACATTTTCGGCCATTGCCTCTTCCTATAAATAAAATTCCGGGCTGTGACTTACGTCTCAGCCCGGACCTAAATAAGATAGATGTAATTTTATTAAGCTCTATTATTACCAATATGTTAAACTATGTGTGACATCATGTCTCATCTTTTATGGCGATGTCACGGCTTGACCCCGTATTTATCCATCAGCCGGTAGAAATGGCGGCGGGATATGCCCATAGCCTTGGCGGCCTGGGTGACGTTGCCGTCGAAATTGCTGAGTTGCTTCCTGATTTCCAGCTGTTGCCGAACATCTGAATCCTCCTCCGGGGCTTCCTCGGGCGATAGCTCCAGTTCCCGGACGGTGATGGATCGGCCCTGGGCCAACAGCACCGCCCTCTGCACGGCATTGTCCAGCTCCCTGATGTTGCCGGGCCAGGAGTGGGTTAATAGCTGTTGTTTGGCCCGGGAGTCGAACCGCAGCCCGATCTTGCCGAACTTGCGGCAGTATCTCTCCTTGAAATACTCGGCCAACAGCAGGATGTCCCCCTCCCTCTCCCGGAGGGGCGGTACCGGGATGGTCACCACCTTCAGCCGGTAATAGAGATCCTCCCGGAACCGTCCCTGGTTGATCTCTATCTCCAGGTCCCGGTTGGTGGCGCAGATCACCCGGACATCAACCGTCCGGGGCTCCGACTCGCCCACCCGTCTGATCTCCCCGCTCTCCAGCACCCTCAGCAGGCGGGACTGCACGGCCTGGCTGGCACTGGAGATCTCGTCCAGGAAGACGGTTCCGCCGTTGGCCGCCTCGAACAGGCCCAGCTTGTCCCGCCCGGCCCCGGTGAAGGCTCCCTTGGCATAGCCGAACAGCTCGGACTCCAGCAGGGTCTCCGGCAGCGAGCCGCAATCCAGGGCCACGAACCGGTTGCGCCCCCGGGCCGAAAGCCTGTGGACCGCCTGGGCCGCCATCTCCTTGCCCGAACCGGATTCCCCGTCTAAAAGGACGGTTACTTCGGCCCCGGCGACTGACCTGATCCGGGATATCATCCTCTGCACCGCCGGAGACCGTCCGATGATCAATTCCGACAGGTCGTCCTCCCGGCCGGCCCCGCCCCTCAGCCGCCCCATCATCTTTCCGCTCTCCAGCACCGCCCCGATGATCCCGGCCAGGGCGGTCACGAACTCCCTGCGCCCCTGCCCGAACAGGCCGGCCGTGACCCGGGAATCCAAATAGAGAGCCCCGGCCGCCCCCTCCCGGAAGCTCAGCGGCACGCACAACAGTGAGCGGATGACATTGCGCTGGACGCTAAGCCGGGATCGGAAGGCCTGGTCCAGCGAGGCGTCGTTGGATATTATCGTCCGCCCCTGTTGGGAGGCGGCCTGAACCGCCGAGGCCGAGAACTCCAGGGCGTCCTTCTGGGTCTGTTCGTCCAGTTCCAGCTGGGCTCCCAGGGTGATCCGGCCGGAATCGTCCAGCAGGAAGATGGCCCCCCGCTCGGCCCCCGATCCCTCGACCGCCAACCGGAGGGCCTGCCGGGCCAGGGTGGGCTGGTCGGCCTCGGTGGCCAGAGCCTCGGCCAGTTGATAGATCCCGGCCAACAGCTCCGGGGAATGTTCGCCCGTGGACGGCTGGCCGAAATAGCTGCGGGCCGCCTGAATGATGGCCTCCCGGGTCCTCTGCAGATGGCCCTCGGCGCCCATCAGGGAGAATTCCCCCTCGGCCCGAACCAACCAAGGCAGGGCCTTCCCCGCCAGGTCCGGCACTCCCTGCCGGATCGCCTCCTCGGCCCCCTGCAGCCAGCTGTTTGCGGCATAGAACCGGTCCCCCTGCTTCATAAGCTCGCTCCCCGCATTTATGGTCGTTTCCAGCCCCTTGGCAGCCTGGGAAGGCTCTGTCATCATCAGGAGGCCCTCCACCCTCTTTAGACGAACGGCTACCATCGGGATTACCGGATATAGGCCGAGGGCCTGTTTATATAATCCCTGGGCTGTCTTGGCTTGGCCCATTCGATGTTCCGCGTAGGCCAGGTCAGCCAGCACTTCGGGATCGGGGGCCGATTGTCCGGGCTGGCATTCCCGCAGGGCCTGCCTGAGATGCTCGGCCGCCGCCGGCCAGTTCCCCCGTTCCAACTCTAATCCCCCCCTGGCCCTCGGCACTGCCCCCGGCTGATAGCCGCTTCCCTGCTGCCCCGAAAGCTCCAAGGCCCGGTCGAGGTGCAGGTCGGCCAGGGATTGCTGTCCCAGTAGTCCCTCGGCCAGCGCCAGGTTGATCAGGCATCCCAGCAGGCCTCTGTCGTTGTGCTCCCGCCCCCAACGGGCCGCCAGTTCGGCATAGCCGTCGCGGGCGGCCCGCAGGCTGCCCTTTTTCAGCTCCAGGTTGGCCAATCCCAGCCGGGCCTCCTCCAGATGCTGGCCCCCGCCGGTGGCCAGGCTGTGGGACAGGCTGGCCCTAAAAGCCTCCTCGGCCCGGGGCCAGTCCATCCGGCAATAATGCACCCAAGCCAAACTATAAAATACCTTGCCCAGCGTCTGGTCCGGCAACCGGGAGTCGGTCAGGGCGGCCGCCGCTTCGAGGCTGAGCCGGGCCTGTTCCAGATTGCCCAGCATCCGATGGGCGTTGCCGGACAGGGCCAGCACCCGCAGCTTCTGGTAATCCTCGGCCTGCTGGTCCCACAGGGAGGCCGACTCCTCCAGCCGGGCCAGGGCCGCGGCCCACTGGCCATCCTGGTAGGCCAAAGCCCCGCCCAGTTCCAGGGCGGCCGCTGCCACGGCTTTGGGCAGGCCCATCCGCCTGGATTCCTGGCGGCACTGGTCCAGCTCCGACAGGCCGGCGGAACGTTGTCCGGATAGTCCCTTAAGGTAGGACGACAAGCACCGGGACAGCATCACTACCTCCGGGGGGAAGTCGCTGGAATGGCCTGAAATATGGGCCGCCTTGCCTCCAGCCTCCTCCATCATCCCGGCGTTGATCAGCAGATAGAACAACCGCCTCCAGTAGCCCCATCGGTCAGAGCGTTCAGATTCCAATAATGCCAGGGCCTCGGCCGCCTCCGCCCAGCGGCCCAGCCTGGCGCAGATGCCGGACAGCTTCTCAGCCAGTTCCGCCAACCGGCTTGGTTCGGAGCCCTCCAACAGCCGCCGGGCCAGCCTTCGAGCCCGCTGGAGGTCGCCTTCCCTCAGGGAAATCTCCAGGGCCTGGGTAGTCAATGCTCTCTCAGCCGGCCCGGCCGGCAAAATCTTCCGGTAGGGATCGCGGCAAAAATAACCGTCCTTCGGGCCGGCCTCCAAACGGGCCAATAAATCCTCCCGCAGGCTGGGAGTCCAGTATGACATCACCAGTCCCAAGGTTTGGTCGTCCCGCCACGACCAACGGCCGGATATCTCCTCCACCTTTCCGGCTATCTCCGGAGGAAGTCGCACCTCGGATGCCAGACGGCCCAGAGTGACATCGTTGGCCAAGCTTCGGGCCTGGTCGGACAGAGAACCATACCAGGCCTCCAATCGGTCCCGGGATCCCTGCGGCAGGCATGGATCATCCGGCAGGTTGGGCCAGTCCACTGCCATCACCCCCCAGTTGCTCCGGATGAGGCGGTCCTGGGCCAAACGGGCTATCCACTCCCGGGCCCTCCTCAGATCCGCTCCGGCCTGCCTCCCGACCAGCCGGGCCAGCAGGTTCCGATCGTAGGAGCTTAAGCCCGGGAAGCCGGACCCGATCATCCGGCGGTAGGCCGACTGATCCGGGGCCTCTATGGCCACCTGATGGCAGCCCGCCGAAGTTCCCTCCCCGCTGTAGCCCGCCCAGATCAGGTGGCCGGTTCCGGCCAGGGCCGCCGTCTCCCCGGTGAGTGACGGAAGGTTGTCGATCAGCAGCAGGGAACCGGACTCGAACCCAAATTGGGCCAGGCTGTCAATCGGTGTTATACTGGCGTCCAGATAATATGCCGGCTTTCCCCTCAGCTGCCAGATGAATTTGAGCTCCCGGAGCAGGGAGGTCTTCCCGCTTCCCGCTTCACCTCTGAGCATCGTGATTCCCGGCGAACTGAGTCTGTCAAGCAGCTCCCGCAAGGCTCGGCGCGGAGCATGGTAGGCAAAATACGGCAGGTCATCATCCCCGGCGATAAGCCCCAACCGATGTCCCTCCTCCAACAAGGCGGAGGCATCGCCCGGCCGGTCTAACGGGTCGTAGCGCAGCATTCTGGACAGCAGTTCGGCGATAGAGATCGGAAGAGCGTCGTGTAGGGAAAGAGTGTAGATCGCGGTGGTGGGCGGA
>CALGNM010000294.1 GCA_937958665.1 uncultured bacterium
GGGTGGAGAGATACCTTAGGCCCCAATTGAATGAGCTGTGGCCCACCAGCTGGGGCCCCAGGGCCAGCAGCAGGAAGAACAGCCAGGTCTTTCCATCGAATCCGGACAGCGGAACGCCGAAGGCCAGTGCGGCAGCCAGCAGTATCAGGCTGGTAGTGCCATAGCAGAGGGTGATGTAGGGCAACAGGCCCATCCTGGCCCGCAGGTGCCGCCCGGTCAGCAGGTACCCGGAGGCCATCACCGCGCCCCCCAGGGCCAACAGGTTGCCGAAGTTGGCGGAGCCCGACAGCCCTTGCTTCCCGGCGATCAGCCCGCCCCCGGCCAGCACCAGGGCAATGGCCAGGAAGATCCTGGCCCCCGGCCGCTCCCGGAACACCAGCCAGCCCAGCAGGCTGACAAACAGCGGATTGGTGGTGACGAACACCACCGAGCTGGCCACCGAGGTGTATGAAAGCGAATATATCCACAGGATGAAGTGCAGGCTCAGAAAGGCCCCGGCCACCACCGACCACAGCGCGTCGCCGGGCCCCACCTCCTTCCAGCCCCTTCGGATGACGAAGGCCGGCAGCAGCAGCCCCGCCGAGATCCCCATCCGATAGAAGGCGATGGCCAGGGGCGGAGCCTGGCAGATCTTGATCAGCACAGCGGCACAGGAGATGGCCGCTATGCCGGCCAACATCACCGGCCACAGCTGAGGAGGAATGTCTTTCCTTTGATGGTTCATATGCCACTATTTGGTCCTGGAGTTGATGCGGGAGACCTTCCGGACGTCCCTGATCCGGGACAGGTTGGCTATCAGGCCCTCCAGCTGTTCCCGCGAGCCAATCTCCACCGCCAGGCGGAGGTTGGCCCGGCCGCTCCGGGTGGAAGCCTTGGCCGAGGTCAGCCTCAGCCGGGCCTGGCCGACCGCCCCCACCACCTCGGACAGCAGGTCCGGCCGGTCGGCGGCCTCAATGTTCAGCATCACCGTATACCAGGCGTCGTCGGCCGGAGACACCCAGTACAGCTTGACAATCCGCTCGGGGTTCATCGACAGCCCGGAGAAGTTGGGGCAGTCCCTCCGATGCACCGAGACCCCCTTGCCCAGGGCGATGTATCCGAAGATCTCGTCCCCGTAGATGGGCGAACAGCAGCGGGCGAAGCGGACCGCCACGTTGTCCACCCCGGCCATCCCGATTCCGGAGGCCCTTGGCCCTGAGCGGCGGGGTGGCTGGACCGGGGGGGGGGATTTCAGCTCCGGGCTGATAAGCAGCCGGATGGTCTTGACCGCCGCCTCCGGGCTGAGCTCCCCGTAGCCCAGGGCCACGAACAAATCGTCGGGGGAGGCGAACCGGTAATGCTCCACCGCCGCCCGAATTACCGGGGAGTTGTCCAGCGACAGCTCGATCCGGTTCTTCCTCAGCTCGGCTGACAGGGCCTCCCGGCCCAGCCCGCAGTATTCTTCCCGGCGGTCCTTCCGGAACCACTGCCGGATCTTGCTCCGGGCGTGGGGGCTGCGCACCACCTTCAGCCAGTCGGCCGACGGCCCGGCCTGGCGGCTGGTCAGGATCTCCACGATGTCGGCGTTGTTCAGGCGGTAGTCCAGCGGCACGATCCGGGAGTTGACCTTGGCCCCGGAGAAGCGGTGCCCCACCTCGGTGTGGATCCGGTAGGCAAAATCCAGCGGGGTGGAGCCGGCCGGCAGATCCACCACCCGGCCCTTGGGGGTGAACACAAACACCTCGTTCTGCAGTACGTCCAGCTTGAGGTTCTCGATATACTCCCGGGCGCTGCCGGATTCCTCGTTCCAGTCCAGCATCCGCCTGATCCAGGGATAGACCTCGCCGGTCAGGTTGATCTCCGGCCCGGACTTCTTCTCTTTGTAGGCCCAGTGGGCCGCCACCCCGTACTCGTTGACCTGGTGCATCTCCCGGGTCCGGATCTGGACCTCCACCGGCTGTTGGCCCGGCCCGTAGATGATGGTATGCAATGAGCGGTATCCGTTGGCCTTGGGCATGGCAATATAGTCCTTGAAGCGGTCCTGGAATGGCATCCACAGGCTATAGATCGGAAGAGCGTCGTGTAGGGAAAGAGTGTAGATCTCGGTGGT
>CALGNM010000295.1 GCA_937958665.1 uncultured bacterium
TCGTATTCGGTGACTGGAGTTCAGACGTGTGCTCTTCCGATCTCTCCTCCCGGGGCGGGTCGATCATGGCCGCCAGCCCCAGGAAATTCAAATTGTTCTCCAAATCCTCCGGCAGAAGCTCCTCGGGCAGCTCCTCCAGCAATTTGGAGGCCAAGGCCAGCACCCGATGCCCGGTGTCGGCCAGCTGCTGGTTGGCCTCCAGGGCCGATTCCGGGAAATCGCGGCAGCGGCGCTCCAGGCTGTCCAGGGCCCCCTTGACATAGCATACCAGGCGGCCGTCCGGCCTCCGGTGGATGGTGGTCATCATCTTGCGCTCGGAATCGAACGGCAGCTCCGCCACCCGCGGCAGCTCCCGCTCCAGGGCCTCGCGCCACAGGCCGGCCTTGGCGGCCGCCGTCAGCAGGGCCCCCTCGGTGGGGTCGCCCGAAATGCCCCAGGCCCCGGATCCGCCGGCCTGCTCCTGAAACAGGGTGGCATCGTTGCACAGGCAGGCCGCGGTCAGCAGGCTCCGCAGGGCCTCCTGGTCGTCCGTCCGTCCCGGCGGCGCGGTAATAGCGCCCTCCGGCTGGTAGCCCGACCCGGACACCTGGTAGAGGCTGCCCCGGCAGAGCAGGCTGACCACCGTCATCTGGTTCTGGGTCAGGGTGCCGGTCTTGTCGGAGCAGATCACCGATACCGAGCCCAGGGTCTCCACCGCCGGCAGCTTTTTCACCAGGGCCTTATGGCGGGCCATCTTCTGGACCCCCAGCGACAGGACGATGGTGATCACCGCCGGCAGGCTCTCCGGGATGGCGGCCACCGCCAGGGAGATGGCGGTCAGCAGCATCACCCTGACCCCGATGCCGTGCAGCCAGCCGGCCAGGAAGATGATGACGCACAGCCCCACCGTGGCCAGGGCCAGGACCCGGGCCAGCCCGGCCAGCCTTTGTTGAAGGGGGGTCTGGCCGTCCTTGAGGGTCTGGATGGAGCGGGCGATGGAACCCAGCTGGGTATCCATGCCGGTGGCGGTCACCAGCCCCCGTCCCCGGCCGTAGACGCAGGTGGTGCCCAGGAAGGCCATGTTGCTGCGGTCGGCCAGCCCCGCCTCGGCATCTATCGGGCGGACCTGCTTCTCCACCGGCAGGGACTCCCCGGTCAGGGAGGACTCCTCGATCTTGAGCGAGGCGGCCTCCAGCACCCGGAGGTCGGCCGGGATGCGGGCCCCGGCTTCTATCAGCACGATGTCCCCCGGGACCAGGGTCTCCGACGGCACCTCCAGGACCCGACCGCCCCGCACCACCTTGGCCAGGGGCTGGGAGAGTTTTTTCAGGGCGGCCATAGCCTGGTCGGCCCGGTATTCCTGGAGGAAGCCGATAATGGCGTTGATCAGGGCGATGGCCAGGATGACAAAGGTGTCGGTCAGGTCGTGGGTCAGGCCGGAGATGGCCGCCGCCGCCAGCAGCACCACCACCATTACGTTCTTGAACTGGTCCAGGAATATCTTCAGCGGGCCGGCCCGCTGGCCCTCGGCCAGCCTGTTGGGCCCATACTGGGCCAAGCGATGGGCGGCCTCTGGCTCCGAGAGGCCGGTGTGGATGTCCACCCCCTGGTCGGACAGGGCCTGTTCGATGGTTTTTCTGAATGGAGACATAAGCGCTTTGACGGGGTTGTCGTTGGTGAAGTTGGTTATGGGCGATCAGAGGCTGCTGGCGATGGCCTGACGGGTCCGGGCGGTGATCTGGTCGTAATCCATCTGGCCGGGATGGATGGCCGGGAGGAAGGCCACCCTCACCCGGCCGGGCTTGGGCAGCTTGCGCCCGATGGGAAACGAGGCGTAGGCCCCGGAGATGGCCACCGGCACCACCGGCACCTGCAGCTCCCGGCTGAGAATGGCGAAGGTCCGCTTGAACTCCAGCAAGCTGCCGTCCCGGCTGCGGGCCCCCTCGGGGAAGATGGCCAGGTTCTTGCCCCGCCGGATGGCCGCCGCGGCCTGCTGGAGGGTGCCCTTGAGGTCCCGGTTGATGTCCATCACCAGCAGGTTGCTGTGCCGGGCGTAGAGGCGGCTGAGCGGGGTCCGGACATGCTTGCCGGCGGTGAGGAAGAAGGTGTCCCGGAGGATCCGGCGGGGCAGCAGCAGGGACAGGAAGATGCCGTCGAAAAAGCTCTGATGGTTGGGGGCCAAAATGAACGGCCCCGGCGGCAGGCTCTTTTGGCCCCGCCCTTTCAGGCGGAAGTACAGGCGGAAAGGCAGGGCGGTGGAGGCCAGCATCAGGCACTGCATGAAGCGGCTGCTGGGCAGGCGGATCTCCCCGGCCTCCTGCAGGGTGGAGCCCCAGTCCGACGGCTCGGAGCTGCCGGACCCCCTTGGTTCGGCCATCAGGCGGCTGAGGGCCTCCACCGTGTGGTGGGCCGCCGCCTCCTCGCCCTCCAGCCGCAGGCCGTAGCCCTTCTCCAGGAACAGGTCCAGCTCGATCTTGCCCAGCGAATCGATCCCCAGGTCGTACTCCAGGTGCTGGTCGGGGTAGACCTTCCTCCCCAGGGCCTTCTCCAGATAGGCCTTGAGGGCCCGGTATTCCCGGGTGTCGGGGTCGGGCCTGCCCCGGTGGCCCTCCTCGGTCAGGGCTTCTATCCGGGGCAGCAGGAAACGCTTGAGCTTGCCCAGCCGGGTCTTGGGCAGTTCGTCGTTGACCAGGGTGAAGTGGAGGATCCTCTTGTATCCGGGCACTGTCAGGTTGAACTTGTCCAGCACCAGCCAGCGGATGGTCTCCCGCAGGTTGACCACCTGCTGTTTCTTGACCGCCAGGAAGTCGGGGTGGATCACCGCCCCCAGGGTCTCCTCCCGGGGATAGACCCCGATCTCCTTGATCAGGGGGGACAGGGCCAGGATGCGGTTCTCGATCTCCTCGGGGTTGATGTTCTTGCCGCTGGGCAGGACGATGATCTCCTTCTTCCGCCCGGTGATGAACAGCCGCCCCTGGTGGTCCAGCCTGCCCAGGTCGCCGGTGTGCAGCCAGCCGTCCCGCAGCACGGCCGCCGTCTCCTCGGGCCGGTGGTAATAGCCCTGCATGATGTTGGGCCCCCGGGCCAGAATCTCGCCGTCCACTATCCGGACCTCGGTCCGGCCGGATGGCGTGCCGGGGGAGCCGATCTTCACCCGGCCCGGCTGGGTGAAGGTGATCATGGGGGCGGCCTCGGTCATGCCGAATCCCTCCAGCACCTCGAACCCCATGGCGTAGAGGTCGGCCCCCACCCGCACGTCCAGCTTGGCCCCCCCCGAGACCAGGTATTTGATGCGGCCCCCGAAGGCCTGCTGGGCCTTCTGGAACACCAGCCGGCCGAAGGCCAGCGACTTCAGGAAGCGCGACAGCCCCAGCAGGGCCCGGGCCGCCGGGCTGGCGTTGACCTTGGCCATCAGCCCCTGGTGGAACAGCCGGTAGAGCCGGGGGACCCCGATGATGATGGTGATGCCGTAGGCTTTGAGGGCCCCCAGAATCTCCTCGGACGATATCTTGTCCAGGATCACCAGGGTGCCTCCGGAGTAAAGGGGAGCCATGATGGTCCCCACCAGGGGGAAGATGTGGTGGAAGGGCAGGATGGCCAGGAAGCGGTCCTGGGGGGTGTAGATCCGGACGTCCTCGGTCACCGCCCGGATGTTGGCCAGCAGGTTGTCGAAGCTGAGCATCACCCCCTTGGGGCTGCCGGTGGTGCCGGAGGTATAGAGGATCACCGCCGTGTCGCCCCCCGCGTTTTCAGCGTCCGGCGGGGCCGCCCCCGCCGGGCCCTCCGGCATTTGGTCGAAGTCGATCACCCGGGGCCGGGCGGCCTCCGGGAGCCCGGCCATCGCCTGGTCCAGCACCTGGCGGGTCCTCTCCGAACAGAACACCGCCTCCGGCCGGCAGTCGTTGAGGATGTAGGCCGCCTCCTCGGCCGGGGCCAGATGGTCGATGGGCACCGCGATGCCCCGGTGCCGCCAGACCGAATACAGGCCGTACACCCATTCCGGGCGGTTCTCGCAGAAGATGGCGGCCCGGGCCCCGGGCTCCAGCCGGTAGGCGGCGGAGAGCCGTTCGGTCCGGGCGATGGCCTGGGAATAGGGAATCTCGGCCCCCCGGTATATCAGGGCGGCCTTGGCGAAATCTTTAAGCTGCAAGGGGCTCTCCATCAAATTGTGGCAGATGAAAATTTCCGGAGCGGGGCTGGCTGTTGGTGCCCGGGGCTATCTCTTGTAGCCTATCTTCCGCAGGAAGTCGGTCCGCCACTTCCGGCCTGCCTGGTCCTCCACCCCTTTGGGGGCCGAGCCGTCGATCACCCCCATAATGCCCCGGCCCTGTTCGCTTTCAGCAATGATGACCTGGCAGGGGTTGGCGGTGGCGCAGAAGACGCGGCAGACCTCGGGGCAGTTCTTGACGGCGTTGAGGACGTTGATGGGAAAGGCGTCCTTTAAAAAGATGATGAAGCTGTGCCCGGCCCCGATGGCCCGGGCGTTGTCCACCGCCAGCCTTATCATCTCCTGGTCGGTTCCCTCGGGCCGGATCAGGCAGTCGCCGGAGGCCTCGCAGAAGGCCAGCCCGAACTTGAGGCCGGGGACCGACGAAACCAGGGCCTCGTAGAGGTCCTCGACCGTCTTGATGAAGTGGGACTGCCCCAGGATGAAGTTGACCTCCGGGGGCTTTT
>CALGNM010000296.1 GCA_937958665.1 uncultured bacterium
GGCATACTAGATCGTATTCGGTGACTGAAGTTCAGACGTGTGCTCTTCCGATCTCATTTTATGCAGATTCTCTTGATAAGAAACTTTTAGCAGGGCAAAGAGATACAATTACTTTCTCTGAATGTCCGCAAGGAGGAAATTTCACACATGTTTTGCAATGTTCCACATCAACTGATGGTGATGCAACCCCTGAAAACAACACAAAGCAAAAAACAATTTCAGGCCCGATGGCCGTAGAGCTTTCATACTTTGGAGCAATGCCTTATGATAAGGGAATAAGATTAGAATGGATAACACAAAGTTCACTCAATAGTTTTTTATGGGAGATTTACAGAGGACAGAATAGCGATACATTAAGATATGATTTGATTGCAACACAGCCAGGAGACGGAAATTCAAATCAGCCAAGACATTATTATCATGATGACAAATGTGCAGAAGGGCTTAATTGGTACAGATTAGGTGAAGTCGGTTTTTCAGGAGAAAAGACATTCTATGGTCCAATAAATGCATTTGCACAAACCGCTGGAGCTCTTAGACCAGGAAAATTCAAAGCATATCCAAATCCAGCAAGAAGATTATTAGATGTTAGAGTGGATAGAGCAGGAAACTATGGAATTTATAATGTTCTTGGGCAAAAATTAGGAGAAGTGAGAAATGGAGCAGATGGAAAAAGCTCTTCAGACATAAGGGGAAACCATCCGGCCGGCATATATTACCTGATGCAGGAGGGAACCGGACAGACACAAAGGGTCCAGGTAGTCAGATAAGGCGCGCATCAGGCGGTTCTTCAACCCAGCCGCCCCGCTTTGCGGGGCGGTTTTCTGTTGACTTTGGCGAATGCATCTGGTATTATTCGTACACATCTGAAAATGGAGGCCACGCCGTGAAAACCAAGCTTAACATGGTCTACTGGAAGGGCAAGAAGTTCTGGGTCGGAAAGCTGGTGGAACATCCCGAGATCATGACCCAGGGCCTGACCCTCAAGGAGCTCGAGGAAAATATCCGGGATGCTTACCAGATGATGGTTCTGGATGACGTCCCCCAGGCGCACAAGGTCAAGGAACTTGCCCTTTCAGTATGAAACGAAAGGACCTGGTCAAGGTGTTGCATCGGATGGGTTGCCAGATGGTGCGGCGCGGTTCCAAGCACGACCTCTACCGAAACGCCAAGACCGGGAAGAAGCAGACCGTCCCCAGGCATGCTGAGATAGACGAATATCTGGCGAAACACATAATCAAAGAACTGTCATAAAACGGAGGTAACATGCCCAAGAAAGTCCTGCTGGCGACCGAAAAACCGTTCGCCAAGGTGGCGGTTGAAGGCATCGCCAAGATTTTTACAGAGGCAGGCTACGAACTGGCCAGGCTGGAGAAGTACGCCGACAAGAAGGACCTGCTGGCCGCGGTGGCCGACGCCGACGCCATGATCATCCGCTCGGACAAGGCCGACGCCGGGGTGATCGAGGCCGGCAAGAACCTCAAGGTCATCGTCCGGGCCGGGGCCGGCTACGACAATATCGACCTGAAGGCGGCCACGGAGAAGGGCGTCTGCGCCATGAACACCCCCGGCCAGAACTCCAACGCAGTGGCCGAACTGGCCATCGGGATGATGGTCTTCCTGGCCCGCAACAAGTTCACCCAGGGCAACGGATCGGAGCTGAAAGGGAAGAAGCTGGGAATCCATGCCTACGGCAACGTGGGCAGATTGGTGGCGGCCATCGCCCGAGGCTTCGGCATGGAGATCTGGGCCTTCGACCCGTTCGTGGAGAAGTCCAAGATGGAGGCCGAGGGGGTCAAGGTCGCGGACAAGATCGAGGACCTCTATTCGAACTGCGACTACGTCTCCCTGCACATCCCGGCCAACGAACAGACCAAGAAGTCCATCGGCTATGACCTTCTCTCCAAGATGAAGAAGGGCGCGGCCCTGATCAACACCGCCCGCAAGGAGGTCATCGACGAGGAGGGCCTTAAAAAGGCCATGGCCGAGCGGGAGGACCTGAAATACGCCACCGACGTGGCCCCGGACTGCCATGCGGAAGTGGCCGATAAGTGGGGCCTGCGCTACCATGCCACCGCCAAGAAGATGGGGGCCGAGACCTCGGAGGCCAACATCAACGCCGGGCTGGCGGCGGCCCGCCAGATCGTGGCCTTTCTGGAGAAGGGCGATCGGACCTTCCAGGTGAACAAATAACCCCACCCTTGCCCTCCCCTCGAGGGGAGGGCAAGGGCGAGGTCAAACTGCCCGGACATAAATGTCCGGGCAGTTTTTATTTGGTTGAATTTTAGGGGGAAATGTAATAGAATTAAGGTTCATTTGGTCAAACAAAAGTATAAAATAT
>CALGNM010000297.1 GCA_937958665.1 uncultured bacterium
GATCGTATTCGGTGACTGGAGTTCAGACGTGTGCTCTTCCGATCTGTCCCGCAACGGCAAACTAGGGACGGTTTGAGCTATGTCACCCCAGAATAATGGTGATCGCCCCTCAGGCCGGGGAGGTTCAAGGGAATGAACTTGCCCTCCGAGCTGACCGTCTCCTGTCAACAGGGACCGGTACGGCTGGACCGCTACCTGATATGCCAGGGACTCAACCAGTCGCGCAACAAAATCCAACAGATGATCCAGGGCGGAAAGGTCAAGGTCAACGGGCGGCCGACATCGCCTTCATACCTGGTCCGTCCAGGCGACCGGGTCATAATAGAGGAGCCGACCCGCTCTCCGGGCCGGGGCCGCCCGATCCCTGAGGATATCCCCCTGGAGGTGGCCTATGAGGACGAACACCTGTTGGTGGTCAACAAGCCGGCCGGGATGGTGGTCCATCCGGCGGCCGGAAATCACAGCGGCACTCTGGTCAATGCCCTGCTGCATCACAGCTTCCGGCTGTCGGCTGCCGGGGGCGGCGAGCGTCCCGGCATCCTGCACCGGCTGGATAAGGACACCTCCGGCCTGCTATTGGTTGCCAAAACTGACCAGGTCCACACCGATCTGGCCCGCCAGCTGGAGGCTAGAAAAATAGTCAGGCGCTACCGGGCCCTGGCCTGGGGGCTGATGGAGGAACCGGAGGGATCGGTAAATGCGCCCATCGGACGCTCGGCCTTTGATCGCCAAAGGATGGATGTTTCGGCCATCAGAGGGAGGCCGGCGGTCACCCATTACCGGGTGCTGGAGAAGCTTGGGATAGCCAGCTATCTGGAGCTGAGGCTGGAGACCGGTCGTACCCACCAGATCCGGGTCCATCTCAAACATCTGGGCCATCCGGTGGTGGGGGATCGGACCTACGGAGGCACTGGCCGCCCGGTGGTTCAGCGGTTTGCCCGGAACCAGTCTGCCTTGGCGGAGAAACTGCTGGCCCTGGCCGGCCGGCAGGCACTGCATGCGGCCGTCTTGGGGTTTGTCCATCCGGTCAGCCGAAAGTACCTGGAGTTCAGTTCGCCCCTGCCCGGGGATATCGGGGCGATGCTGGAACTGCTGGGAACCTCTTCCCCTTGACAAAGCTCTATATAAATTGATATAGTTAAAAATATATCCCCAACTGCGGACGGAATCTCCCGGGCCGGCCGGCAGTTGGGAATTATCGAACGGCCTAATTAATACACATGGAGAGATGACAGATGCGATTCCTTAAACCCATGACACTGGCACTCATGCTGATGCTGTTGGCCGCCTCTACGGGACTGGCATACAACCCGCCGGCCTTTGATGGGGGCTGCGGTCTGCTCAAGGTTTCCTCGGCCCGGACTTTGGGCAAGGGAATGCTGGGGGTGGGATTCCTGCAGTCCGACCTCTCCGGGTCGGACATGACCAAGGGGGATCCATTCTTCCAGGGGGACACCATGTCCGGTGGAGAGCCCGACAAGCAATACCGGGCCACCTCCCGGCTGGCCATCACCTACGCCCCGCTGGACTATTTCGAGTTCTCGCTGGCCCCCCGGATGTATGTCACCTATGACCGGCATTCAAACGTCGAGGGCAAGACCGACCGGATGCGCTACGACCGAATGAACTACGATCTGGCCCAGTTCTGGCTGAGGGACCTGCTGGTCAAGGCCAAGTTCTCGTATCCCTCCAAGCAGTACGGGGCGGCCAAATTCTCCTACGCGGTGGGCCTGGAACCCTTCGTTTCAATCGGCTTTCCGCTGACCACTTCATATATCTATACCGATAACCCCGAACTGCCGGACCGGGCCGACTCGGTGCTGGTGACCCACGGCTTCACCGAGCTGGTGGCCTATGGGACCGACTATGGTGCCAAACTTTTGGGCACCCTGACCCTGGGTCCGGCCTCGCTGCACGGAAACTTGGGCTACCTCAAGGCCGGCCAGGCCAAGCCTTCGTATCTCATAGCTGATACGCTGGTTTGGTCGGCGGACACCTCCCAGATCGACACCCTTGATCCCGGCAGCCTGGTGCATCCGGCCTATCTGGCTACTCCGGAGCGGGAGGATATGATATTGTGGGGCGCCGGGTTTGAGATAGATGCCGGTCCCTACGTGACCTTCATCATGGAGGCCAGTGGGGAGAAGCCCAAGAGCAAGATTTCCTACCTGCAGGGCACTCCCTCCCGGATCACCCCGGGCATCAGGTTCAAGACCCCGGGCGGCTTCACCATCGACGGGGGATGCGAGTTCAAGATGACCAGCAAATCAACCGCTCCGGAGTGGAACGCCCTGTTCGGGTTCTCGGTCTCCTCCCAGACACTGCCCAAGCCCAAGCCGGTGCCCCAGGGGGTGATTACCGGCAAGGTGCTGATCGCCAATACCGACTCCATCCTGATGGCTACCATTACCATGCCGGGCTACTTGGTGGATTCTTCCGGCACTCCGAAATCAATCCTCCAGAAGGCCGATGGCAGCTTCTCCATTGCCGTCCCGCCGGGGACCTACCGACTGCGGGTGGCGGCCGGCGATTCCTTCCTGTGGCAGGAGCGCCCGGCGGTGGTGGCCGACGGCCAGACGGTGATGCTGGACTTCCCCATCAAGCGCAAGGAGTTCCCCAAGGGTACCGTCACCGGCAAGGTGGTGGACAAGAAGACCGGCAACCCCATGGGAGCCACAATCTACTTCTATGGTCCGGATCGGCAAATGGTGGGCAACCCGGTCACCAGCGACCTGATGACCGGCATTTACAGCGTCCAGCTGCCGCCCAATATCTACAATGTGCAGGCGGTGGCTGAGGGGTATAATGTGGAGAATGCGCCGGCCCCGGTCAACGACAAGCAGACCTTCATCCAGAACTTCGAAATGCGGATGATACCCAAGAAGGGCGAGAAGGTGGTGCTGGCCGGCATCAAGTTCCGGGTGGCCAAGGCCGACATCCTGCCCAGCTCCATGCCCATCCTAGACGAGGCGGCCCGCCTGCTCAAGGAGAACCCCACCATCAAAGTGGAGATCGGTGGGCATACCGACAGCCAGGGCAGCAACGTCAGGAACCAGAAGCTGTCCGAGGCCCGGGCCTACTCGGTGCGCAACTACCTGATTACCAAGCATGGCATCGCCGGCGAACGCCTGACTGCGGTGGGCTACGGAGAGGACATGCCCATTGAGAGCAATAAGACGGCCCGGGGCCGGGCGGCCAACCGCCGCATAGAGTTCATGGTGATAAGCCAGCAGTAGGCATTTGCTCTCCTGGCAAAAAGGCGAAGGATGGGACCATCCTTCGCCTTTTATTATTTGGCCACTTTGCGGTTGACAACCGTCTTTGATTTAAGCTATTATTAACCATCAGTTAACCATGAGGCCAAAGCTCAGATGTACAATATTATCCTGTACGAGGACCAGCAGTATTCCCAATTCTATCCATTGAGCTACCTTCGCCCGTCCTGGGAATTACGGTGCGGGGCCTTTTCGTTTATACAGAGATTGGAAAAGATCGTCAAGTTGTCGGCAATTTGCCATTGGGCCAGCCGGGAAAGAATCGTTTTCTCCCAGCCGGCGAAATTCGGGAAAGGGCCTGTTCTTTTGGTCAATGGCCGGGCTTTTATATCCCAACCCGACATGAAGGCCCTGCTAACAAATAAGGGCCGGACCTTGATTATGGCCGGCGGCAAAATAGCCGCGCTCAAATTGGATGACGATAAAGACATTGGGAAAATATTGACCGCCGATCCCGAAGACGGCATCCTTTTCCAACTGGCCGAAGGGGCCAAACAAATTCCGTCTTCGGCCAAGATTTTCAACCGTCTGTGGGAGCTGGTGGATTTCAACCGGCAGGCTATAGGCCATGACCGCCGATTCTTCAAAGGCCATGCTGCAAAACTGCCAAACGGCGTTCACCTGCTAGGCAAACGCAGTGACCTATGGCTATCGAATAAATCTGCCATCGAGCCGGGTTCGGCTATCGACACCCGCCAGGGTCCGGTTATCATTGAGGCCGGGGCCCGAGTCCGCCCCTTTAGTGTAATTGAGGGACCGTGCTATGTTGGGCCAGGCTCCCTGATAGACGGGGCCAAGCTCCGGCCGGGGGTCTCGGTCGGGCGGGGGTGCCGGCTGGCCGGCGAGATCGAAGAATCGGTGATCCTTGATTTCAGCAACAAGCATCACGACGGATTCCTGGGCCACAGCTATGTCGGATCCTGGGTGAACCTGGGGGCGCAGACCTGCAACTCGGACCTCAAGAACAACTACGGTGAAATCTGCATCTGGTCCAATGGGCATTATGTGGACTCGGGGTTGATCAAGGCTGGCTGCTTCATCGGAGACCACAGCAAGACCGCTATCGGCACCATGATCAATACCGGCGCGGTGATAGGGGTCTGCTGCAGTGTTTTCGGGGGAGGAGTGCGAAAATACCTGCCGTCATTCTCCTGGGGATGCAGCGGGGGTTTCACTGACCACAAGCTGGAACAGGCCCTGAGAACCTGCCGGATGGCCATGGCTCGCCGGGACTGCCAGCTGACGGCGGTTCAGGAGGCATTAATCCGGCGGCTGTTCCAGGAAACGGCTGGGGACCGCGGCCGCAGCACCAGGGGAGGGAGATCATGAAAGCAATTATCATGGCCGGAGGGTTCGGCACCCGCTTGAGGCCGCTGACCTGCCAGATTCCCAAGCCGATGGTGCCGATGGTCAACCGTCCGATGATGGAACACATCATCAGGCTGCTGAAGGAGCACGGCATCACCGAGATGGTGACCCTGCTGTTTCACCAGGCCGAGAGCATTTCGGGATATTTCGGCGATGGGTCAAAATTCGGGGTCAGCATAAAATACCTGCGGCCCGACGCCGATTACGGAACGGCCGGGGCAGTGCGTTGCGCGGCCGGGCTTGTAAAGGAGCCATTTCTGGTTATCTCCGGAGACCTGCTGACCGACTTCGACCTGGGAGACATCGCCGAATACCATTCCCGGAAGAAGTCTCTGGCCACCATCACCCTGACCCGGGTGGCCAATCCCTTGGAATACGGCATCGTCATCACCGACCAGGACGGAAGGATCACCCGATTTCTGGAGAAGCCCACCTGGGGCCAGGTATTCTCGGATACCATCAACACCGGGATCTACGTGTTCCAGCCGGAGGTGATGGAGCTGATACCGGAGGGCAAGAGCTTTGACTTTTCCCAGAACCTCTTCCCCCTGTTGCTGGCCCAGCAGAAGCCCCTCTATGGGTGCATCGCCCGGGGGTACTGGCGGGATGTGGGCAACATCTCCGAGTACCGGCAGGCTCACCAGGATGCCCTGAAGGGTGAAGCCCGGGTGGATATCGGCGGTGAGCGGCTCAATCTGATCGGCAAGGACATCTGGGTGGGCAAGGGGTCCAGCATCAGCGCCAAGAACTCCCGGCTGACCGGGGCGGTGATTTTGGGGGAGAATGTCACGGTGGGCCAGGGCAGCCATCTGCATGACGTGGTGGTGGGCAATGATTGCGTTATCGGGGAGGACGCCTTCATCGAGCATTCGATAATCTGGCCGGGCTGCCGGATAGGGGCCAAGGCCAGGGTGGAGGATGCCATCATCTGCGACCAGGTGGAACTGGGGGAGGGGGCGATGGTGGAGCAGAACGCCATCCTGAGCAGCGGGGTCAGGATAGGACGGCAGGCCCAGGTGGCCGCCAACGTCAAGGTTTGGCCCGGAAAGACGGTGGACGACCAGGCAGTGCTGACCTCCAGCCTGATCTGGGGGGACCGCTGGCTGAAGGAGTTCTTCGCCGGGCCCCGGGTAACCGGGCTGGCCAACATGGAGATGACCCCCGAGTTTGCCGCCAAGCTGGGAGCGGCCTACGGCGGCCTGCTGGGGCAGGGGTCGGTGGTCTTCACCAGCCGGGACAGCCATCCCGTCAGCCGGATGATCAACCGGGCCCTGATTGCCGGCCTGATGTCGTCCGGGACCAAGGTCCACGAGCTCAGTGCCTTGCCCATCCCCATCGTTCGCTACCAACTGAAGACCGGGAGCCAGCAGGGGGGCCTGCATACCCGGAAATCTCCCTTCGATCCCCGGATGGTGGATATCATCTTTTTCGACCGGGACGGCCGGGACCTGCCGGCCGGCAAGATCAAGAACCTGGAGCGGATGTTTCTGCGGGAGGATTTTCCCCGGGCCCAGCCGGAGGACACAGGAGTGATCGAGTTTCCCCACCGGGTGATCGAGGGCTACCGCCAGGGCCTGCTTTCGCACATCGATGTTCAGGCTATCCGGCAGGCCGGGTTCAAGGTGGTGATAGACTATGCCTACGGGGCGGCGGCCGGAATTTTTCCATCCATCCTGGGCGAGCTGGGGATAGAGGTGCTTTCGGTCAACGCCTTTGAGAACCCGGACAAGCTGACCAAGACCGGGGAGGATTTTGCCGAAGCCCAGCAGCGGCTTTCCCAGATGGTGCAGTCCCTTAAGGCCGACGTCGGCTTCCTGCTGGACAGCGGGGCCGAGCGGGTATTCTTGGTTGACCAGAGGGGCCGGGTGCTGGACGAGGACCTGTCGCTGGCCGCCGTATCCCTGCTGGTGATGAAGGGCGGCCGGATCCGGGAGATCGCGGTGCCGGTGACCGCCTCCCGGTCCATTGAGGAACTGGCCGACAAACACCGGGTCAAGGTCCGGCGCAGCCGGATCGACAACCGTTCGCTGATCGAGGCGGCAGCGGACGAAGGGGTGGGCTTCGTGGCCAGCCGGCGGGGGGGATATATCTTCCCCGAGTTCCAGCCAGCCTTCGATGCCATGCTCTCGGTCAGCAAAATTCTGGAGCTGATGGCCCTGACCGGCTCCCGGCTGGCGGAGGTCTGTGCCGAGATTCCGACCAGCCATCTGGTGAAGAAAAACCTGACCTGCCCATGGAGCAGGAAGGGAGAGGTGTTGCGGACCCTGATGGAGCAGACCAAGGACCATCCTGACCGGCAATTCATCGACGGCATCAAGCTTTTCTTCGGGCGCGACTGGGTCCAGGTTCTGCCTGACCCCAACCGCGAGCTTTTCCATGTCAACGCCGAATCGGACGACCGGGTTAAGGCCGAACGGATGGTGGCCGAGTATTCCGCCCTGATCACGGAGTGTCTGAAGTGAAGCGAAGCCTGCTGTTTCTGATATTGACATTGGCTGGAACGGCCATCGGGGTGGTGACTTATCACTTTTGGCTGAGCCCACGGGCCAGGATAAAATCGGTGGTGGAGGATACCGCCCGGGCCTTTCTGGCCAACAATCAGCAGGCGATACTGGACAACATCAGTCCGGAGTTCGAACATAGGTCAATCACCAAACCGATGGTTGAGGTTAATTTGGCCGCTTATTTCAGGGAGTTTCAGAGCACCAAGGTCATCCTGAGCGACCATTGCATCCAGGTGCGGGGCGATCAAGCAATTGATTCCACGGGGGCGGTGGTCCTGGCCAGCCGGCAGGGTGAACGCTTCTTTATTCTGGGCTCCTTTGCCAGCCCGGTGCCGATAGCTATCAGGTTGAAGAAACACCGCCAGTGGCAAATAAGTGGCGTAGAGGGTTTGAATTTGGAGCGATTTTAGGGTATAATTGCAGAGAACCGTCAGGCGCCGAACTGATATCGTAGGGTTCGGCGCCTTTTATTTCACCACTGTAATTGTCAGCAACCGGGAGAGCAATATGGCAGACAATCCGTTAGGCCAGGTTCCGGAGAGGGCAGAGCGCCTGAACAAGTTGGACTTACTGAGGCAAATGGGGGTCGAGCCCTATCCCTACTCCTTTCCCAATGATAACAACGCCGCAGGAATACTGTCCGATGCGGACCGGCTGATGGAGTCGGGGCAGGAGGTCAGGGTCGCCGGACGCATCGTTTCGATCCGGGGGCACGGCAAGGCCGCATTCCTTCATCTATCCGACGATTCGGGCAGGATTCAGTGCTACGTCCGCCAGGATGAGGTGGGAGAAGACAGCTATCGGGCTTTCAAGCTTTACGACCTGGGGGACTTCATTGGCGTTGCCGGCCGGGTCTTTCGCACCAAGACCGGAGAGGTCAGCATTCACATCAGGCAACTGACCCTGTTGACAAAATCACTGCTGCCACTGCCCGAGAAATACCACGGTCTGCAGGATGTGGAACTCCGCTACCGTAAAAGATATCTGGACCTGATCGCCAACCCCGAAGTAAGGAAACTGTTCCTGAAGCGAACGATATTTGCTCGGGCCATGAGGGACTTTATGGATGGCCGGGGGTTTTTGGAGGTGGAGACCCCCTGTCTAGAGCTGATACCTGGCGGGGCCGATGCCCAGCCGTTCATCACCCACCACAACACCCTGGATATCGACATGTACCTGAGGATCTCCCTGGAGCTCCATTTGAAGAGGCTGATAGTGGGGGGCTATCAAAAGGTCTATGAGATGGGGCGGGTGTTCCGCAACGAGGGGATGAGCCCCCAGCACCTCCAGGAATTCACCATGATGGAGTGCTACTGGGCCTATGTCGACTACAACCAACTGATGCCCTTCATCGAGGAGATGTACACCTCTTTGCTGGAGAAGACCTTCGGCGGGCTGGAGGTCAAGTACCAAGACCAGGTGTTGAACTTTAAAAGGCCCTGGCCTCGCCATGACTATCGCCAACTGCTGCTGGACCGGACGGGGATCGACCTGGACCATTATCCCACAACTGAAGCCCTGGTATCCAAACTCAAGGAGATGGGCATTAAACCCGACCCCAAACTGGGAAGGGGGCGGCTGATCGACCAGCTGTACAAGAAGTTTGTCCGTCCGGAGCTGGTCCAGCCCTGCTTTTTGATAGACCACCCCCTGGATGTCTCACCCTTGGCCAAGAGGCATCTCGGCCGACCGGGCTATGTCCAGCGGTTTCAGGTGCTGTTCGCCGGGGCCGAGGTGGGCAACGGCTTCTCCGAGCTCAACGACCCCTTGGACCAGCGGCAGCGATTCGAGGAACAGGCCCGGCTTCGGGAAAGGGGAGATGCCGAGGCCCAGATGTATGACCGGGATTTTGTGGAGGCCCTGGAGCACGGGATGCCGCCCTGCGGGGGCTTTGGAGTTGGGCTGGACCGTTTCTTCGCCATCGTCAGCAATTCCCAGTCGGTGCGCGAGGTGGTGTTCTTTCCCACCATGAAGCCGGAATGATCTGTCCCAATCAAACCTTAAAGATCCAAACAATCCCATGCCCTACGAATTATTTATAGCCCTGCGCCATCTTAAGGCCAAACGGAGGACCGGGTTCATCTCGGTGGTCAGTCTGATATCCCTGGCTGGCATTACCGTAGGCGTGGGGGCTTTGGTGATAGTCCTTTCGGTTATGAACGGATTTCAGACCGATCTGCGCAACCGGATATTGGGGACCAACGCCCACCTGATCATTCTGAAATACCACAACCAGCCGGTAACCGAATACCGGCAGGTCCTGCCGGTGATAGATTCCCTGCCAGGGGTCTTGGCCAGCGCTCCCTTCATCTATACCAAGACCATGGTGGCGGTGGGGGGGCGGGTGGACGGGGTGGTGCTGAGGGGGGTGGATCCGGCCCGGGAGGTCGGGGTCACCGATATCTCGCGTAACATCATCGCCGGAGATTACGACCTAAAGTCATATTCCGACAGCCTGCCAGGCATAGTGTTGGGTATCGACCTGGCTGACCGGCTGAGGGCCCATTTGGGGGACACCGTTACCATCGCTTCTCCCTTGGCGGCCCGGCCCACCCCCCTGGGATTGGTTCCCCGGGCCCGGCAGTTCCGCTTGGTGGGGATGTTCGATGCTGGGATGTACGAATACAACTCCACCCTGGCCTTCATCGGCCTGATGGAGGCCCAGGATTTCCTGGGGATGACCGATGCCGTGAGCGGGATCGAGGTCAAGATAACCGATATCTACCAAGCCCAGCAGGTGGGACGGGAAGCGGTCCGCCGGTTGGGGGCCGGAAAATATCGTTACAACGACTGGATGCAGCTCAACTGGAGCCTGTTCTCGGCTCTCAAGCTGGAGAAGACGGTGATGTTCCTGATCCTGGTGCTGATTATCATGGTGGCGGCCTTCAACATTATATCCAGCCTGATCATGACTGTCATCGAGAAGACCAGGGAGATCGGAATCCTCAAGTCCATGGGAGCCACCTCCCGGAGCATAATGAGGATATTCATCTACGAGGGGCTGATGGTGGGGACCGCCGGGACGGCCCTGGGGCTGGGGTTGGGCTACCTGGCCTGCCGGCTGCTGGCCAAGTACCAGTTCATCGACCTGCCGGCCGACGTCTACTTCATAAATAAATTGCCGGTGCAGATGCAAATCGCCGATTTCCTGTTTGTGGCCCTGGCGGCGCTGTTAATCAGTTTCCTGGCCACCATCTACCCGGCCAGCAAGGCCTCCCGGCTGGATCCGGTCCAGGCTATCCGCTACGAATAGCAGAATAAGTATAATGATCATGAAGAAAAGTATTGGCCATCTTCTGGCCGGCATCCTGCTGGCCGTCCTATGGATGAAGCCGGCCTCCGGTTTTGACCGGGCCTACACCATAGGCGACAAGATAGACGCCTCGTCTTTGGTGGTCTATGCCGAAGCGGCTGAGGTGCGGGAGCTGACTGCCGGGAAAAAAAACCGGGGCGGCGAGGAACTGGCGGGCGATTACCTCTATCGGCTGAAGGTGCTGAAGGTCCTCAAAGGGGATACCCGGCTCAGCGAGGTGGTGGTGGTCCAATCCCCGGAATTCCGGGCCGAGCCCCGATATTTTACGGGCGGTCAGAGAACGGTGGCCTTCCTGAACAACGCCAAATTGACGGCCAAATTCCGGTCCAAATACCGCCTGCCTGCCAAGGTTTACTACGAATGTTTTGCCAACAAACAGGGAGTGGTGGCAGTAACCGACTCCATCGGTGACCTCTATATAAACGGAATCCAGAGGTATCTTTCAGCCAAACGGGCCAAGAAGGCCAAAAGGGCCGGGGCTTGGGCCTCCCTGCTGGAGGACACTCCGGACGAGCTGAAGGAGAACGCCCTTCTGGAGTTATCGGGCGCGCCTTATTATCCGGCAGTCGATGTCTTCATCAGACTACTGGGGGAGGAGAGCTTGACCTGGCTGGCCTACAAGAATCTGGCCCAGATGCCGGCCGACAGCCTGGAGCCCCGCCTGGATGCGCTGATGAAACTCCAAAAAAGCGATTCCCGGCTGGTCAAGGTCAACCTGATCAAGCTGGTATCGCCCATCCACGATGACCAGGTCTTCAAATTGCTGCAACGCTCACTTAAGGATGACAAGTTCGAGGTGCGGGCTACTGCCGCCAAGAGCCTGGAGGGATGGACCGACAAGAAGGCTGTCAAGTCCCTGAAGAAAGCCCTGAACGATGATGATGATTACGTGCGCCAGGCGGCGGCCGAGGCCCTGGCCAAGCAGGGATTCGCCATCGAGGAAAGGGAGGGCCGGCGCTACCGGATAACCTCCGAGCCGGCCAACCAGAGATAGAGGAAACGAGCCAAATGACCGACAACAAGATCAGGAACATCGCCATCATCGCCCATGTGGACCATGGCAAGACCACCCTGGTCGACGCCCTGCTTCGCCAGAGCGGCCTGTTCCGGGACAACCAGGAGGTGCCGGAGCTGGTGATGGACTCCAACCCACTGGAGCGGGAGCGAGGGATCACCATCTTCTCCAAGAACGCCTCCATCCATTTCAACGGCTACAAGATCAACATTGTCGACACCCCGGGCCACGCCGATTTTGGATCGGAGGTGGAGCGGGTGCTGTCCATGGTCGACGGGGTCCTGCTGCTGGTGGACGCGGCCGACGGGCCGATGCCCCAGACCCGGTTCGTCCTGCAGAAATCGCTGCGGCTGCACCTGAAGCCAATCGTGGTGATCAACAAGATAGACCGTCCGGACGCCCGGCCCCACTGGGCCCTGGACCAGGTGTTCGACCTGTTCGTCTCGCAGGATGCCACCGACGAGCAGCTGGACTTCCCGGTGGTGTACACTTCGGGCCGTTCCGGCACCGCCACCCTCGAGCTGGAAAAACCGGCCGGAAACATCCAAGCTCTGTTTCAGACAATCATCGGCCGGGTTCCTCCGCCCGCCGGCGATCCGGAACAACCCCTGCAGATGTTGGTGACCAGCATGGATTACAATGATTACGTGGGACGCCTGGCCATTGGCCGGATACAGAACGGCCGGCTGAAGACCGGCCAGCAGGCCGCCCGGATTAAGCGGGATGGGGGAATTGAGCGGGAGAAGGTCACCCGAATCTACGGTTTCGAGGGCCTGCGGCGAATAGAGGTTCAGGAGGTGGCGGCCGGGGACATCCTGGCTTTGGCCGGTTTCCCCGAGGTCAACATCGGGGAGACCATCGCCGACCCGGAAGTCCCCTCGCCTCTGCCCTACGTGGATATCGACCAGCCCACCATCAGCATGGTGTTCTCGGTCAACAACAGCCCCTTCTCGGGGCAGGACGGCGAATATGTCACCTCCCGGCAGATCCGGGACAGGTTGTTCCGGGAGCTGAAGTCCAATGTGGGGCTGAAGATCGAGGAGACCGGCTCTCCCGACTCCTTTAAGGTGTCCGGCCGGGGGGAGCTCCACCTATCCATCCTGATCGAGACCATGCGAAGGGAAGGCTATGAGCTGCAGGTTTCCCGGCCCGAGGTGATTCTCCGGGAAATGGAAGGAAGGACCTGCGAGCCCTTCGAGTACTTGGTGATCGATGTTGATGACGCCTACGTGGGGCCAGTGATGGAACGGCTGGGCCAGCGCAAGGCCGAGCTGCAGAACATGAAGGCCGATGGCAAGGGCCGCACCCGCCTGGAATTCAACATCCCGGCCCGGGGGCTGATCGGGTTCCGGGGTCAGTTTCTGACCGATACCCGGGGCACCGGCATCATGCATCACAATTTTCTGGACTACCAGCCCTACCGGGGGGAGATCAGCGCCCAGGTCAACGGGGTGCTGATAGCCATGGAGACCGGCGTTGCGACCTCATATGCCTTGGACACCATCCAGGAGCGGGGGATGCTGTTCATCGGACCGGGAGACCGGGTCTACGAGGGGATGGTCATAGGCGAACGGCCCAAGGAGAACGATCTGGTGGTCAACGTTACCAAAACCAAGAAACTGGGCAACCAGCGGTCGTCAACCGCCGAGGAAGCCATCCGACTGACCCCGCCCAAGCTGATGACTCTGGAGGAAGCCCTGGAGTTCATCGCCGATGACGAGTTGGTGGAGGTAACACCCCGGGCCATCAGGCTGAGGAAGAAGATATTGACCGACATCGACCGCCGCCGATCCCGCCGAATCAAACCGGGGGCCGAAGAATAAGCCGCTGATGATGAGGCAGCCAGGGATTGGCCCACCATAATGTCAAAAACATTTATGATGGATGTTATGGCCTTCAGCAAAAAGGGAATAGCCTTAGCCACCCTGGCCGGCGGCCTTCTGATATTCGGCCTGAAGCTGTCGGCCTATTTTCTGTCGGGATCTATTGCCCTGCTGTCCGACGCCCTGGAATCGGTGGTCAACATCGTCGCCTCGGGGATGGTGCTGTATGCGGTCTGGCTGTCCGACACCCCGGCCGACCGGGACCACAACTACGGACACCAGAAGGTGGAGAACATATCGGGGCTGGTGGAGGGGATTCTGATCTTGGTGGCGGCGGTCCTGATTGCCGAGAAGGCGGTGGGACGCCTGCTGAATCCGGCCGAGCTGGCCAACCTGAACTTGGCCTTGGCGGTCTCCTTGCTAGCCACTATCCTGAACGGCCTGCTGTCGTGGATGCTGTTGAGGGCCTCCCGCCGTTACGGCTCGATGGCCTTGGAGGGGGACTCCAAGCACCTGCTATCGGATGTGCTCTCCTCTATGGCGGTGGTGGCCGGACTGGCGGTGGCCAGTCTGACCGGTTGGGCGTTTCTGGACTCAGCCCTGGCCATCGGGGTGTCGCTGCTGATGGCCAAGATGGGGGTGACGCTGATCCGCCGGGCCTCCACCGAACTGATGGACCAGTCCTGTCCCCGAGAGGAGTCCAGGATCATCGAACTACTGAAGAAACACGAATACCTGTTCATCGACTTTCACGATATCAAAACCCGGCGCAGCGGGAATCGGGTCTTTGCCGAACTGCACCTGACGGTCAAGGGCGAAAAAACGGTGGAGGAGGCCCATAGCCTGACCGACCACCTGGAGGAGGACCTCCAGAGGGAGATGCCGGAACTGACCATCACCATCCACATCGAGACCCCGGCCCGGAAGCCGGAATGATATGGGCCTTGACAAAAACGTCAGTTTGGTATAAAATCCGCTTGGGACTGAAACCGATAACCATCTAAATGACGGGAGGGCGATGGAATGGAGCTGGGAATGATGAAATATCGCATACCCACTCTTCCCAATGATAATCGTGGGATAGGTGTGCCCATCGGCCCAATAAACTGACCAAGAACGTTTGAGTGGCCATGGGTAAAAAGCCTGTGGCCCTTTTATTTTGCCCAAACGGACGGCAGATCAAAGAAGCCGCAGGTGGAGACAAAGCCTGCGGCTTCGGCATTGGTCCGGCGGCCGGAGAGGGCTGAACAAACGCGAGGTAAACGATGGATCTGAGGCAGATAGGCTGGGATTCCTTCTTTGAGGGCCACCTCAAGGATATCATGGGACAGGCTCGATATGATTATGAATATATGGCCGGAAGGGTGTCGGCAGTACACTCCGACCTGTGCCAGATTTGGACCGAGGATGGGGAGATAACGGCCCGGATATCGGGCAAGTTAAGGGATAATATCGGCAACGAATCAGCCTCCCTCCAGGTGGAGGAAGCAAGCTTTCCGGCCGTGGGGGACTGGGTGTTGGTGATAAAGAATCCCCAGCACCACTCCGGCACCGTCAGGATGATCCTGCCCCGCAAGACTAAATTCTCCAGGAATGCGGCGGGAGCCGCCTTCCGGGAACAGGTGGTCGCAACCAATATCGATTTTGCCTTCATCGTGGCCAGCCTGAATTCCGAGCTCAACACCAACCGGCTCGAACGCTATCTGGTGGCCGCCTGGAACAGCGGGGCGGTCCCGGTGATTCTGCTCAACAAGGCCGACCTCTGCCCGGAAGCGGAAGAACAGGCGGCCGAGATCAGAACGAAATGTCCCGGAGTGGCCCTCCATGTCATAAGCGCCGTCAAGCAGAACGGCCTGCAGCAGCTAGATCAGTATCTGAACGGCGGAAGGACCGGAGTCTTCCTCGGCTCATCGGGTGTGGGGAAGTCGACCATCATCAACCGGCTGTTGGGCGACGCTGTAATCGAGGCCAGGGAGATTTCGCCCTACAAGGACAAGGGGCGTCACACCACCACCAGCCGGGGGATGTATCTGCTGGGAAACGGGGGCCTCGTCATTGACACCCCTGGCATGAGGGAGCTTCAGCTTTGGTCCGGGGAGGACGGATTGTCGGAAACCTTTGCGGATATCGAGACAATTGCCGGTCAATGCCGTTTCCGGGACTGCCGCCATCAAAAAGAGCCGGGTTGCGCCGTAAGGGCGGCCCTGGAGGCCGGTGACATCGACCCGGACCGTTACCGGAACTATCTTAAGCTGCAGCGTGAACTGAAATACCAGGAATCTCAAAACGATGCCAGAATGAAAATGGACCAGTCAAAAAGATGGAAGGACATCGCCAAGGCGAGGAAGCAGCTGAACAAGGGCTCCGGCCACCGGGAATGGGAACGAAACTAAAAAAGAGCAGAACTGACGGATGTGGATGGATGGCAAAATAGAGGAGCTCCCGGCCGGCAAGAAGGTGTACGACGGCCAGATGGTAAAGAGACTGCTACCCCTGCTGAAGCCATTCCGGATTAGGATCCTGGGGGGGGGAGCGATATTGGTAGTTTCCTCGGGTCTGGAGCTGCTGCCCCCGCTACTGTTAAAGCGGGCCATAGACGTCAACATCGCCGGCTCGGATTTTCGGGGGCTGCTGGCCACGGCCGCGATGTATATGGCCCTGCAGGCGGCCACCTTCGGGGTCAATTATCTGCTGCTGGTGACGCTGGAGTCGCTGGGTGTGAGGATGGTGTCGGCCCTGAAATCCAGGCTGTTCGCCCATATGCTGGGGATGGACGCGGCCTATTACGACCGGAATCCGGTGGGACGCCTGATCGCCCGGGTGGAGAGTGACACCGAGGCCATCCGCCGGTTGTTTACCTCAACCATGTTCACGGTGTTGAAGGCCATGGTCAGCCTGGTGGGGATAGTGCTGGTAATGATGAGGGTAAGCCTGTCTTTGTTCCTGGCGGTATCGGCCCTGATTCCGGCCATCGTGCTGGTCACCGTGCTGTTCCAGAACAAGGTGCGGCCGATGTTCGTGCTGGTCAGAAAGCGTTATGCCGATATTGTGGCCTACCTGACCGAGATGGTCCAGGGCATGCGGGTGATCCAGGCCTTCTCCCGGGAGGGGGCGGTCCGGCAGGGGATGGATGCCCTCAACCGCTCCTACATCAAGGCCCTATTTCCGGCCGACATCCTGGATATGGGTTTTTTCAGCCTGATGGGGGTGTTCGAGATTGCCGGGCTGGCCGTCATCCTGCTGGCGGGCGGGGCCATGGTCTCCCGGGGGGAGCTGACCATTGGGGCCATGGTCCTCTTCCTGGGCTATCTCCGCCAGTTCTTCATGCCGGTCTATGCCTTCTCCGAGCAGGTGGGCATCATGCAGCGGGCCTTTGCCGCCGCCGAACGGGTGTTTGAGATAATGGACATCAAACCCCAGGTGACCGATCCGGACCATCCGGCCCAGTGGGAGGGGTTTCGCCAGAGTCTCGAGTTTCGGGGAGTGGACTTCTCCTACGGCCCCAGGGAAGGGACGGATCAGCCGGATTGGGTCTTGCACAACGTCAGCTTCACCATCCACCGGGGACAGCGGATCGCCCTGGTGGGAGCCACCGGGGGCGGCAAGAGCTCGATCATCAACCTGATGCTGAGATTTTACGATCCCCAGAGGGGCGCCGTGTTGATCGACGGGGTAGATGTCCGGAACATCCCCCTTGCCAAACTACGCCAGAATTTCGGGCTGGTACTGCAGGATGTTTTCATTTTCCCCGGCACGGTTAAGGAGAACCTGACCCTGGGCTCTGAAATGGGCCGGGAACAACTGGAAAGGGCAGTTGAGATTCTGGGTCTGAGAAGGATTCTGGATAAAATGCCCCATGGCCTGGATTCGGAACTTACGGAGCGGGGCGCCAATCTTTCCCAGGGGGAGCGCCAACTGGTCTCCTTTGCCCGGGCCCTGGCCTTCAACCCCCAGATTCTGATACTGGACGAGGCCACCTCCTCGGTGGACCCGCTGTCGGAACGGCTGATTCAGCAAGGGATCAAACGCCTTTTGGAGGGCCGGACCGCCGTGATTGTAGCCCACCGTCTATCCACCATCCGGGATGCCGACCGGATCATGGTGGTCCACAAGGGCCGAATCGTAGAGTCCGGCACCCACCAGGAGTTATTGGATCGGGACGGGCATTACGCCAAGCTCTACCGAATTCAGTTCTGTTAAGCGAAGCCAAACAAGGGAAATGATGCCAGATTATAACCTACCGAACAGGGATTCCGGCAGTTTGCGGCTGATATTCGGCTGGCTTTATGCCTACTGGTCAAAACATCGGCTGAAGATGCTGGCTCTGCTGGTCATGACCATGGCCTACACCGCCCTGGCCATCAGCTATCCCATCTTCTTCAAGATGGTGGTCGACGGCCTGGTCAACCGAATGCCGGCGGACAGGCTTCTCCGCTATGTGGCCTACCTGCTGTTGCTGGGTGGCGGAGCGGCTGTGGTCAACTGGGGGCTGATGTCCACCAGGGCCTGGACCAACATGCATATCGAGGCCGGCCTGAGGAACGGCATCTTCGCCAACCTCACCCGGTTGGGGCCGGCCACCTTGTCATCCTACCGCACCGGTGACGTGGTCACCCGCCTGACCGATGACCTGGCCGAGAAACTGTCGTGGTTCACCTGCTCCGGTCTTTTTCGGGCGGTGCAGGGCCTGGCATTGTTCGGATTCATACTGGGGGTGATGTTCCGGATGAACCCCACCCTGGCAACCTTCGCCCTGCTGCCGGTACCGGTAGCGGCCGGCCTGTTCATGTTCAACGAAAAAACCTTTCAGCGAAGGTATCACCGGCTCCAGAACGCCATCTCGACGGTCAATGACTTCCTGGAGGCCTGCTTCTCCGGCATCAGGGTGCTCAAGGTATACAACCGCCAGGAGCACCAGCGGCAGGGTTTCGCCGCCGCCATGGACCACAGGATCAGGGCCGAGGTCAGAAGCATCCAGTCCGAGGGGCTGTTCAACTCATCCAACCTTCTGATCGACCAGCTGGGGGTGATGGTGGTGTTGGTGGCGGGAGGCTATCTGGTGATAAACGGCCAGCTGACCCTGGGCAGCTTCGTGGCCTTCAATACCTACAGCCTGATGATGATCGAGCCGCTGTGGAACCTGGGATACTTCTTTGTATCGGCCAAGCGGGCCGCGGTGTCCTATGCCCGGGCCAGGGAGCTGGAGTCAGTCCGACCCGAGGTGTCAGACCCGGAGAGGCCCCGGCCGATAACCTTTGATGACCATCTGGAGTTCAGAGACGTTTTCTTCAGCTATGGTTCAGAAGGCCGCCACCAGCTGAGCGACGTCAGCTTCAGGGTGGAAAGGGGCCAAAAAGTGGCCCTGATGGGCGAGGTGGGCTGCGGCAAGACCACCCTGGTCCACCTGCTGTTGCGCCTGCACGATCCGACCTCAGGTTCGGTGCTGATGGATGGGAACGACATCCGGTCATTCCATCTGGCGGATCTGCGGGGCATCATGGGGTACGCACCCCAGGAGGCCCTGCTGTTCTCCGACAGCATTCTCAACAATGTCATCTTCCACCGGGACGATGTTGACCAACACAAAGCCCTTGAAGCGGGACGCATATCACAACTAGAAAAGGAGGTCCAGGGCTTTACCCACGGATACAATACCCTGATCGGCCAGCGGGGGACCAGTCTGTCCGGGGGCCAGAAGCAAAGGACCTCCCTGGCCCGGGCCATTGTGGAGAGGGTCGCCCTGGGGCATCCCAAGATACTGATCCTGGACGACATCACCTCGGCCCTGGATTCCGCCACCGAAGCCCTGGTTTGGCAGGAGCTGGAGGAGAGGTTGCCCGGAGCAACTTATTTCATCATCTCCCACCGGACCTCGACCATCGAGCGGGCCGATCTGATTCTGGTGATGAGAGAGGGGCGGATCATAGAACAGGGTTGCCACCGGGAGCTGATGACCCGGGGCGGGTATTATGTCTCATTGCGCGAGAAGGAGCGGATGCAGGAGAACGGAAACGGCTCCAATCATAGCAGCCAATGACCGGGACCCCGGCTCAGCCGGGGTCCATTTTTTCTTGTTTTTTTTGGCGGGGTGTGATATCTTATTACCATGCTTTCAATGAAAACCTCCATTTCTTAGATCGGAAGAGCGTCGTGTAGGGAAAGAGTGTAGATCTCGGT
>CALGNM010000298.1 GCA_937958665.1 uncultured bacterium
ACCACCGAGATCTACACTCTTTCCCTACACGACGCTCTTCCGATCTGACCAAAATTCCCTACTGCTGCCTCCCGTAGGAGTAGGGGCCGTGTCTCAGTCCCCTTGTGGCCGATCGCTCTCTCAAGCCGGCTACCCGTCGAAGCCTTGGTAGGCCGTTACCCTACCAACTAGCTGATGGGACGCGGACTCATCTCCCAGCGAATTGCTCCTTTGATTCCAACAGGAGGCCCTGCCGGAATGTTATGCGGTATTATCCCCAGTTTCCCGGAGTTATCCCCCACTGAGAGGTAGATTATCCACGTGTTACTCACCCGTTCGCCACTATCATACATCTATATTGCTACAAACGCATGACCGTTCGACTTGCATGTATTAGGCACGCCGCCAGCGTTCGTCCTGAGCCAGGATCAAACTCTCCGTGAAGAAAGTTTAATCATATTAAACTGGAATTTCCAAAGATCCATCAAGCTCAATAACAAACACACTGTGCACCTTATTCAATTTTCAAAGAACTCTTCCCTTTCGGGTCAAGGTCTGCAATTATACTCAAAATCATCACCAATGTCAATACCCTGAGGGGATAAAATACATTTTTTTGCGAAAAATAATCTCCCCAAACGCAAAGCGCTGTTTTTCAACGATTTAGGAACTATCGGCCGTTAGCCTTGGCTATCTAGTCCTTGATTATCCTGGCGGTCAGCCGCTTGGTAAAGTACTTTTTGGATGAATAGGTGGGTTCGATGGTCACGATAATGATGTATTCACCGGGCGGCACCAAAGCCCCCTTCTCGTCCCGGCCGTCCCACACCACGTTGTTGAGGCCCATCTTCTCCCGGAATTCGCTGACCAAGTTCTTGACCAGCTTCCCTTGACTGTCGGTAACGTCTATCCTGAAATCCCCTGGCTCGTAGAGGATCATTGAGATAGTGGCAGCCGGAAAGGCCTGGTTGAGCCTCCGGGGATAGAGCCCCTCGATATACCCGTCAATCCCCACCCAATAGTACTGCACCGATTCCCGCTCCAGAATGAAGACCTGCCCGAACCTTTTCCAGATGGCAATCCCCCGGGGCGACTCAAACTCGTTATCGCCAGTCCCCTGCCGGCCGAAGCTGGCCACATACTTGAGGTCGTGATCGAACTTGTGAATCTGGTGGTTGACCATATCGGTGGCGTAGAGGCTGCCGTAAAAGTCGAGGGCCAGATGGGCGAAATATGCCCTGGGCAGGGCCAGGTCCTCGCCGGCGATCTCGGCCTGTATCCGTCCGAACTGGTCCAGCTTCCGGATGCGGCCGTTGACCGAGTCGGCCACCATTATCATGGTCTCCCGCCGGAAATTCCACTGGTCAGCGAAATCCCCCACCGCGATGGCCGCCGGGCGATCCAACCGCCCCCCGGCCTCGATCACCCCGCTGCGGCGCCCCACCTTGTCATATAACACAATCCGGTCATGTCCGGTATCGGCCACGTAGAGGTTGCCGGAGGCATCCACCGCACAGCCCCGGGGCTGGGAAAGTTCCCCCACCCCTACGTTGCGCACAAACTCCAAGCGGCCCTTTTCGTAGAACAGGCAGACCACCCGGTTATTGTTCATGTCTGCCACATAGACGAAACCGTCCTCGGTGGCCGCCACCCCCTGGGGATTGTGGAACTGCCCGTTGCCCGGCCCCAGCGAACCGTAGGAAGCCAGCCCGCTCAGTCCCCGGTTGTAGATGATCTGATGACGGTTGGAGTTGGCGGCGAAGACCGTCAGCTCGTCGTCATCGCTGGTGGTGGAGGGATCGTCCTCCGACTTCATCTTCACCGCCGCGATGCCCTGGGGGTCGTCGAACGATGCTCCCAGGCTCAGTAGCATTTTCAGGTAGAACTTGCCGGCCTTGTTGAACCCCTGGGAATGCCCGTGAGGCGGGGCCACCAGCAGGCTGGGACGGTATTCCTGGCCCCAGGCAGCCGCCGTCAACAGGATGACCCCCAGGATCACCTCCCAGGGCCTTGGCCTTCGGATAGTCTTACCTAGCTTCATTTGCTCCCTCCAACAGCCATCGATAAATGTAATAGCCAACCATAACTTTCTTGATATAATTCCTGGTCTCCAGGAAGGGGATCTCCTCGATCAGGTAGTCTTCATCCTGGCGGCAGGCTTCTGATTTGAGCCATTGGCGCACCCGGTGCGGTCCGGCGTTGTAGGCGGCCAAGGCGTGGACCAGCGAGCCGTTGAACTGCTTCAGCAGGCTGGCCAGGAACTTAGTCCCAAAGTTGATTGAAACGGCAGGGTGGTACAGGCTGTCCTTGTTGAATTGTTTCTGCCCGGACAGCTTTTTCCCGGTGGCCGGCATAATCTGCATCAGCCCGCGGGCCCCGACTTTGGATCGGGCCCCGGCCACAAACTTGCTTTCCTGACGCATCACCGATAGCACCAGAGCCGTCTCCATGGGATGGTCCGCCAGGGCCCGGCCGATGGTGAACAGATATCGGGAGGGGTACAGCATCTCCAGCAGGACCCGGGGGCGCGGCCCCAGCCACAGGTCAAAGGCCCGCTTGGCGCACAGGATGGCCTGGGGGTCCATCCCGGCCCGGTTGTAGAGCTGGGCCAGGTGGTAGAGGGCCACCGGATCGTTCCAGCCGGTCCGGCGCAGATACTCCAAAAGCTTGGCGGCTTCCTCCGTCAGCCCCAGCTCGGTTAGCCGGGAGGCCTGCAGATAAAGGCGATGGCCCTTGACCCAGCTGTCAAACTCGTAATCCGGAAGATACACCGTGGAATCCAGGTATGCCAGCTGGGACAGCCCCTCCTGGGACAGGCTGTCCCCGGTGCGGAAGGTGCTTCCCAAAAGCTCCCGGGCCCTCCATCCATAGTAGCTGTGTTGGTTGGCAGAAGCCAACTCCAGGAATCCTTCCCGGGCGGCCTGAAGGTTTCCAGTCTTTTGGCTGGCCTTGGCCTGCCAGAATAGGGCCGCCTCAGTCTGGTCGCTGTTTGGATAGCGTGACCGCACCTCCCGCCAACGCCGGAGGGCGGCGGGATAATCCCCCATCTTGTAATGGCACCAGCCGGACCGGAACAGCCCCTCGTCAGCCCAGCTGGAACGGGGCTGTTTTTGAGGGACCCGGGCATAGGCTTGGGCTGCCTGGGCCAGCCGGCCCTCCCGCTCCAAACATTTTCCGATCAGGTATTGGGCCTGTCCCAGATACGGGCTGGACGGGTTGTGGCGCATATAGCGGCCCAGCAGATCCCTGGCCTGGGCGTATCTGCCCCGGCTGATCAGCCTTCCGGCCTGTTTAATGCTGCTTTGGCGAGTTGGAGCCGAAGCCCTGGGCGCCGGATTTAATTCCTGATTGCCCAGCATGGCTATCAGGGAGTCCTCTCCTGGCCAGCCTAGGGCGGCCAGGCTGTCTAGGATATGGTCGGCCTTGCCAGAAAGCCCCAACATTCGGAGACAGGAGGCGGTATTCAGCCAGGCGATATCGGACAACAAGGTATCCTGGCGCGCCAGCTCCAAAAAGTCGTAAAGGGCATCACGAAAATAACCCCGCTTCTTGAGACTGAGGCCCCTCTGCCACTTGCAGTCCACCGCCCACGGAGATTCCGGCCACCGTTCAATGTACCGCCCCGCCTGCCTGGCCGACTCCTCATAGTCCCCAGCCAGAAACAGAAACTTCACCCGGCTGAAGGCGGAACTAGAATCGTCCGGCTGGCTGTCCAACAGAGCCAGAGCCTGTTCATATTCCAGCCATTCCCCTAAAAGCAGGGCCTGTTGTAAAACCGGCGGGCTCTCCTGGATGTCCTGCCCGGCCGAATATCGGGAAGTTATGAAAAGGCAAAGTATGGCGAATAAAAACCGCATATTTATATTCTAACCCATAGCCCAAACTTTGTCAAAGAAAAGGGAGGCTCTCCCTCCCTAGCATTTACCATGATCCCCGGGCCGATTGCCTCAGGCGGGGCCGGTCGAAGCCCGCGATGATTCGGATAGCCTCTTAGATCGGAAGAGCACACGTCTGAACTCCAGTCACCGAATACGATCTC
>CALGNM010000299.1 GCA_937958665.1 uncultured bacterium
GACCACCGAGATCTACACTCTTTCCCTACACGACGCTCTTCCGATCTTGCTGACGTTCATCTTTCTCACCCAGTACATCAAGCGCCCCCTGCATTTCTTCGGGCTGGCCGGGCTGGTGCTGGGCTCGATCGGCTTTGTCATCGACCTGGCGATAGTGGTGATCGGCCTGCTCAACGGCCGGGTGGGGCACCAGGCCATGCTGTTGCTGGGTCTGGTGCTGATCATCATCGGGGTGCAGTTCGTCTTCACCGGCCTGCTGGCCGAAATGATGTTCCGGCTGTTCCAGGAACAGGGCAAGGACCTGCCGGTCTACAGAAAATACTAACTACATTGCGATGGGTAAATTGTCTGGACCAAAGAAAATAGTCATCCTGGGCTCCACCGGATCCATCGGCACCCAGACCATTGAGGTCATCAACCGCCACCCGGGTCGGTTCAAGGTGATGGGCCTGGCGGCCAACTCGCGGTTCGACCTCTTGGCTTCCCAAGTCAGGCGGTTTCGACCCAAGATGGTCTGCGTCGGATCGGAGCGGGATGACAAGATGGCGAAGCGGTGTGCCCAAATAAGCTGCCGTCTGGTTGCCGGGCCTCAGGGGCTGAAGCAGCTGGCCGCTCTGCCCGGGGCCGATCTGGTGGTCAACGCCCTGGTGGGGTCGGCCGGACTGGAGCCGACCCTGGCGGCCATCGCCGCCGGCCACGATCTGGCCTTGGCCAACAAGGAGACCCTGGTGGCCGGAGGGGGCCTGGTGATGTCGGCCGTCAAACGAAAGAAGGTCCGGCTGCTGCCCATCGACAGCGAGCATGTGGCTTTGCACCAGTGCCTGGACGGCCGCGACCCGGCCACCGTCCGCCGCCTGATCCTCACCGCCTCGGGCGGCCCGTTCCGTTCCCATGACCCGAAGCGGCTGCGCTCGGTGAAGGCCGGCCAGGCCCTCGACCATCCCACCTGGTCGATGGGGAGGAAGGTGACCATCGACTCGGCCACCCTGATGAACAAGGGGCTGGAGATGATCGAGGCCCACCACCTGTTCGGCATTCCGGCGGAACGGATCAGCGTGGTCATCCACCCCGAGTCGGTGATCCACTCCATGGTGGAGTTCATCGACGGCTCGATCATAGCCCAGCTTTCGGTCCCGGACATGCGCCTGCCCATCCAGTATGCCCTGACCTATCCGGCCAGGCTGCCGTCCCTGGCCAAGGAGTGCCGGCTGGACGAGCTGGGCAAGCTCACTTTCCACCGGCCGGACAGGATGACCTTCAGATGCCTGGACCTGGCCTACCGGGCTTTGGAAAGAGGCGGAGTGGTGCCGGCGGCGATGAATGCCGCCAACGAGGTGGCGGTGGAGGCCTTTCTGGAGGACCGGATAGGTTTCATGGACATTCCGGCCATCGGGGAGAGGACAATTGCTTTGTTCCGGGGCGGAGCCGGGTCTGGATTGGCCAAAATCCTGGAGGCCGACCGCCGGGCCCGGGCCGTGGCCGCCCGGATAATCGATGCCTTGGCCAAGAAGGGAAGGGGATAATGGATCTGTTGTTGACTCTGCTGCTGGCGGCCCCAGATCGGAAGAGCGTCGTGTAGGGAAAGAGTGTAGATCTCGGT
>CALGNM010000300.1 GCA_937958665.1 uncultured bacterium
CCACCGAGATCTACACTCTTTCCCTACACGACGCTCTTCCGATCTCACGTATATTCGTTCCCAGCGTTCCTGCGCCCCCTGCTACCGCCCCCCGGGCTTCTATGGGTGCCGGGAATGCCCGCCGCCTTGCCTGGATATCACGCCCGAAAGGCTGTTGACCGAGGTTGATAAATTAACGAAAAAAAATGAATAGCCGTCGGGTCAGGGTCCTGTTCCTGGACCACGCCCCAGTGATGGGGGGCGCTGAGATGAGCCTGCTGGACATCTTAGTCGGGCTTAATGCCTCCGCATCGGTAGATCCTGTGTTGCTGGCCCCCAGCCAGGGAAAGCTTTACACCATGGCAAGAGAAAGAGGCCTGACGGTGATGGACTTCAGCGGCGGCGGCGGAATCCTGTCGGTCAAGCGGGCCGAGATGGAGCGCAACCCGCTGCTTTTGATATCAGGCCTGCCCCGGGCAGCCATGTTGGTGTGGGAAATAAGTAGAGTGCTGAGGAGGGGCGGCTTTGATGCCATCTATACCAACACCCTCAAATCCCATATACTGGGGGGTCTGGCCGGGAGGCTGGCTGGAGTCAAGGTGATCTGGCACTTCCGGGATATCCCGGTGCAGAGGCTGTCCCGGCTTATCTCCCGGGTGGGCGCCTTCCTGCTGCCGGATCGGATAATAGCGGTTTCCAGAGCTGTGGCTGCCCAATTCGCGCCGTCCCGGACTACGGTAATCTACAACGGGTTCGACTTGGACCGAATTTCGCGGCGGGCCCAGGAGCCACTTCCAGCGGAAATGCCGGGCCGGCCGTGGCTGGATGAAAAGAGGCCGGTAGTCGGAATAGTCGGACAGGTCTCCCGCTGGAAGGGTCAGGACGTTTTTTTGGAGGCGGCATTTCTGCTGGCTGGAAAGCACCCGGAGGCGAGGTTCCTGATCATAGGGGGAGCCCTCTTCGCCGAGGATGATTTCCGGTGGAAACTGGAGGACCAAGTGAGAGCAAAGGGCCTGGCCGACCGGGTCGCCTTCACCGGGCATTTGGACAACCCCTACCCGGTGATGAAAAGGCTGGCCGTGCTGGTCCACTGTCCGGTGGAGCCCGAGCCTTTCGGAAGAGTGCTGGTGGAGAGCCTGGCGCTGGGAGTTCCGGTGGTGGCAGCTCGGATAGGGGCCTCCGAGGAGATAATTGAGAATGGTGTCGATGGAATTTTGGTGCCGCCGGGCGATCCGGAAGCTCTGGCCCGGGGGGTGGAGGCCATGTGGTCAAAGCGGGGGACAACCAATTCCAATGCCGCCCCCGCCAGTCGATTTAACCTGGAGCCGATGCTGGATGCGATAACCACAGAACTGCTGGCACAATTATGAAAGCAAAGCTTTCCGGATTATTGGCTGGTTCAAGGATCAGATATTTGCTTTTGAGCGTGGCTCCAATCGTCCTTCCTTTGGCCACAGGGACAATCATGCATTTGTTGATGGCCCGAAGCATCGCTCCGGCTGATTATGCCTTAATTCCTAAGGCCTTGGCCTTGGCCAGTTTTGCCACCGTCATCGCCTACTTCATCAACCATGACGTGGCCGCCCGGGAAATTGCCATCTCTTCTGCCAAGGGAGAAGCCACCAGGGCCTTCTTTATGGGCAGGGTGGTCATGACCCTGGCCGGTTTCCTGGCCGGCTCGGCCGTCGCCCATGTCATCGACCGAGGGAATCAGGTCGCTATTTGGCTTTTCCTGGGGTGGTTTGCAGTGAACGTCGGGCTAGTGGAGAACATAATTCAGTCGTGGCGGGCCAACGAAAGTTTTGGCAAATCAGCCCTGCTGTCTTTGGTCCAATTCGTGTTGCTTGCGTCCGGTATTGCCAGTCTGTATCTTGCCGGAGCTACCATCCGGGGGCTGGCCCTGGTTTTGATGGCCGGATCGTTATTGTCGGCCGGGCTTTTTATGCCATTTTCAAGGGATCTGTTTGGCAGGTTTGACCGAAAGCATTTGTGCCGGATGCTGGCTCGGTCTTTTCCGGTGGCGGCCTCCGGGCTGGCAGTGTTCGTCTCCAACTGGTTCGGTGTGCTTTGGCTGAGCTATGCCGGGGCAAGGGAGGATCTGACCCATTATTTTCTGGCTGGAAAGTTCGCCGGAGCCCATCTGATAGCCATTTCAGTACTTTACTTTGCCTTCATTCCCGAGCTGTCCGGAATGCACGGAAATAGGATGGCGGGTATTTTCAGAAGGTGGCTGTGGGTTATAGCCGCCTATGCTGCGGCATCCTCCCTGGTGGTATATTTTGCAGTGCTTCCGGCCATCGGGTCGTTTTGGGGGCCAGGTTATCTGGAGGTTAGGCATTATTATTCCCTATATATGCCTTGGACAATATTAGCCTGTCTGACCTATTATTGCGGAATATTCGTGTTTGCCTCCGGTTATTCCACTATAATCGGTATCTTTCAATCTGTGTTGGCGTCTCTTACCGTCGGGCTGACCATGATAGCCTATGGAAAGTGGGGTCCGCTGTCCCTTCCCTTGGCCGAAGGGGCGGCAGTGCTGGCAGCCGGGATGGTTCAGTACGTACTATGGTCCCATGTAATCACAAGGGGGGAGGCGAAATGAGGATCGTAATTTTCTTCACTGATTTTGAGAAAAGCCCTCCTTGGCAAGGAGGGCTTTTTTTATAAATATGGCTGAATAATAAAGTGTTTTTCAAACCCTTGACTATGTCAATTCATTATGTTAATATAATGTTTTACAAACACTTGCGAAATTATTAGCTTGTTAACCACAAATTTATAGGTCTCTTTATGAAAAAAGCATTTTATATCCTTTTATTGGCGGTTTTGACATCACAATTAACTGCCCAGGACGCGGTGAATGCCATCAAAGAAGCCGGCCTGGATGCCGAGGTCGGCAAAGTCGGCCTAACCGTACCCGATGCGGTGGAAAAAGCCAGGGAGGTAGGCTATTCTGATCAGGACATTCTAGAAGCTATCGAAAAAACGAAGGGCGAAGCCAGGCCGGGGGAGGAGATCAATGATCAGCCGGAACAAAGAAAAGTCAAAGAATCGCTGTCGCGAAACCAGTCCTTTAGGGAATGGCAGAATAGTGTCTTAGAAAGTTACAACATAGTTAAGACTCCCAAGAGCAGGCTTTTTGTTCTTCCTCCCTTCGGTTACGAGATATTCAACAAACCTCCGGCCAGTTTTGAGCCGTTGGACTATGGGCCGGCTGATCCCAATTATCAGATTGGACCAGAGGACGAACTGGTGGTCAGCATGTATGGAGATGTCCAGGCATCAAGCATCCACCGGGTAGACCGGGAGGGCAAGATCAACTTGGCCGAGGCCGGCATGGTTATAATCAATGGGCTGACCTTGGCCGAAGCCCAGAAGAAGATTACGGAGCGTCTGTCTTTGGCCTATGCGGGCATAAAGTCCCGGACGGTCTCGGTGGATGTAACCCTAGGGAAGCTCAAAAGGATAAAGATATTCGTGATGGGGGAGGTCCGCCAACCCGGTGGTTTTACCATTTCTAGCACCAGCACCGCCTTTACCGCCCTCTATTATGCCGGCGGGCCGACCAATCAGGGATCGCTGCGAAGGGTCCAGGTGCTTCGCAACAATAAGACAATCTCGACCATCGATATCTACGACCTGATCCTCAAAGGGAAAAAGGACAGCGACGTCAGGCTGCAGAACGGCGATGTGGTTTATGTGCCATTGGCTCCCAAAAAAGTGGCTATTCCGCGGGGGGTCAACCGTCCGGGCATATATGAGCCGCTGCCGGGAGAGGGACTGAAGGCGGTGCTGGCCCTGGCCGGGGGGCTTAGGCCCGATGCCTATACCGAAGTGATTCAGCTAAACCGCACCGGGCCGGACGGCTTGGTCAACCTGATAGACCTCCCTTACAAGGAGCTGTCCGCTTCACCGGATGACTTTGAACTGGAGAACGAGGACGTTTTCGGTATTTTCAAGGTGCCGGAAGGGGTGGATAATATAGTCAACATAGATGGTTTTGTCCTGATTCCGGGCAGCTACCAAATATCCGAAGGCACCACTCTGGGAGAACTGATCGACAAGGCCGGCGGCCTGCTTAAGATAGCCTACCGACCCCGGGCAGAGGTGTCCCGGATGCTGTTCTATGCCCGGCCCGAATCAACCGTCACCTTCTGCCTGGATCTTGACAGCGAACAGGACCGGAATTTTCCGCTGAAATACAAGGACCGGATTATAATTCGCCAGGATCCCGACTATCAGTTCCAAAAACGGGTGATGGTTGATGGGATGGTTAATTTCCCTGGATATTATTCCTTGGCCATAGATGGAGAGAGGCTTTCGACCGTCATCAGGCGGGCCGGCGGCTTAAAGCATCTGGCCTATCCCGAGGGCAGCATCTTCAACCGGGCCGGGGAGGGGCAGATCGACGTGGACCTCAACCGGGCTATGAAAAAACCCGGCAGCCTGCATGATATTGTCATGCGGGATGGCGATGTGATATCCATCCCAGAGCGCCCGGCTACCGTCAATGTCAGCGGCGAGGTGCGGTTTCCAGTCAACACCATTTATGAGCCCAACCGTGGCTACAAGCATTATCTGGAGAAGGTGGGGGGGACCACCGAGGATGCCGACCGAAGGCGAATAACCGTCCGCCTGCCCAACGGTCGCAACATGAAACCAAAGTCCTTTTGGGGGCTGGTTCAGCGGGATATCCCGGCGGGATCGTCTATCATCGTCCCTAAAAAGAAAGAAGGAACCAAAATCAAATGGGGCGACGTGATACAAAGCACTACCGCCATACTGACCACTACGGTGGTGATCATAGTGGGGATAGATCAGTTAAAGAATTAGTATGCCCCGGTTTCTGTCAAAAGTGTTAGTCCGGCAAAATATCAGAGAGGGTCTTAAAATGGCAAATCAGAATCCCCCAAGCCAACAGAGTAATTCCATAAGATATGTTGATATCCTCCTCCAGGATTGGAAGCTTATTGCCTTTATTACCGGGGCGGTGGGGCTGGCCACCCTGCTGTATCTGCTGTTTCTGTACACCCCCAACTATCGGGCCCAGGTGACCATTTTGCCCACCGGGGAGGAAGCGGGGACATTCTCCGCCCTCTCGGTCATGGCCAACGAACTGGGGGTGGATTTGCCTGGCACCAAGGTGAAGATCAACACCCCGCAGATCTACCAGCGGATTATCGCCAGCCAACGGATGACTGATTCGCTGGCGGCCAAGCGCTACCAGGGCCGAAGGGACCGGGAGCCCCGCGATTTGGCCCAAGTCCTCAAGATCAAGGAGAAGGATCCAGGGCTTAGGAGATACTTCCTGCACGAGGCGGTGATGGGCATGATCAAGATGCCGGTTTCCATCAAGGAAGGCACCCTGGATATTTTCGTCAGCTTCAGGGACCCCGACATCGCCTCCCAGATGGCCAACTACATTGTAGAGCAATTGGACAATTACAACAAGAATTTCCGTAAAAGCAAGGCCGGCAACAGCAGGGCTTACATGGAACGCCAGTTGGAAAAGGCTCGGGAGGATCTAAAAAAAGCCGAGCAGAACCTGATATCCTTCCGGGAAAGCAACCGACAGCTGGCTTCCTCCCCGGCCCTCCAGCAGGAAATGGCCCGGCGGGCCAGAGAACTCCGGATTCAGGAGGAGATCTTTCTGGTAATTACCAAGGAATATGAGAAAGCCAAGCTTCAGGAGATTAAGGATATTCCAATAATAGACATTGTGGAAAAGTCTATCCCTCCGGCGGTTAAGAGCAACTCCCGCACTAAAATTCTGTTGGCCGCCATCGCCTTCGGCATGTTTTTGGGCATCTCATTCATAATCGGGAGAGAATATCTGAAGGAATCAACTATCATAAGCGAGGTCAAAACGACCCGGGGCTACCAGGTATTTGCCGGCGACATGAATAAAATCATGGGTAGGGCATTTGCCAAACGGAGGATATGAACGTCCTGGCGCTGATACCGGCCCGCAGCGGCTCAAAATCAATAGTCAATAAAAACATCAGGCTGCTGTGCGGCAAGCCGCTGTTGGCCCATTCCATTGAGCACGCCCAAAAGGCAAAGCTTGTAACCAGGGTCATCGTCAGCACCGACAGCCGGAAATATGCCGCCATCGCCATCCGCTATGGTGCGGAAGCGCCATTTTTAAGGCCTAGGGAGATATCCCTGGACCATTCGACCGACCTTGAGGTGTTTCGGCACGCCCTGGGATGGTTGCATGACCATGAGAACTACCTTCCGGATATCTGTGTTCACCTTCGGCCGACACATCCGGTGCGTAACCCAGGGGACATTGACAGCATGATCAGCATTTTGGTTAACAATCCGAAACTGGATTCAGTAAGATCGGTGGTTCTGTCTCCGGAAACCCCTTATAAAATGTGGTTTCGTGATGAAAGCGGTAATCTATCGCCAGTCATTAAGTCCGACATCAGGGAAGCCTACAATATGCCACGACAGGCCTTGCCTAAAACCTATCTCCAGAACGCCTCCGTCGACGTGGTAAGAACAAAAGTGATTTTAGAAAAGGGATCCATGACCGGGGATGTCATCCATGGATTTATAATGAATCAGCTGTGGGACATCGACCAACCCGATCAGCTCAAAGCTGCCAGAAAGGCGCTCCGGATTTAATCATGCAAATGAAGACATTCTGTTTCGATATCGACGGGGTCATCATGTCGCTGGTGCCAGGCAACGATTACAGCCAAGCGCGGCCCCTGCCGGAAACAGTCAGCCTGATAAACCGACTCTATGATCAGGGACACCGGATAATATTGTTCACCGCCCGGGGTTATGTGACGGGAATCGACTGGACAGAAACTACCCGGCAACAGCTTGAATCCTGCGGTCTCAGGTATCACCAGCTGTTGTTCGGCAAGCCGGCAGCCGATTATTACATCGACGATAAAATGATCAGCTTGGAACAAATAAAAGACCAGTTTGGCCAATAACGGATCATGTTGGGGGATGTATGAAGGAATATTTCAAGGGGTTGTTCATCTTCGAGATGGCCAACAACCATCAGGGCAGCGTGGAGCACGGCCTTAAGATCGTCGCCGAGATGGGAGCCATAGCCCGTAAGTACGGAATCCGGGCCGGGGTCAAGCTGCAGTACCGGGATCTGGACAGCTTCATCCATAAGGACCATACCAGCTCGGGCCAGAGCAAGCACATCAAGCGATTTTTGGAGACCAGGCTGACCGGGAAGCAGTTCCATCAACTGGTGCAGTCCATCAAGGAGCAGGGGATGGAGGCCATCTGCACGCCGTTCGACGAGCCCTCGGTGGCCCAGCTGGTGGAGCACGGTATCACCATCATCAAGGTTGCCAGCTGCAGCGCCAACGACTGGCCTTTGCTGGAAGAGATATGCCGGACCGGCAAACCGGTGATAGCCTCCACCGGCGGCCTGACCCTGCCGCAGATAGACAAGATAGCCAGTTTCTGCGGGCACCGGCAAACGAATTTCGCCCTGCTGCACTGCGTAGGGATCTATCCGGCCGGCAACCAGAGCATCAATGCCGGGTTCATCGATAAGCTGCGCAAGAGATATCCCGGCACCGCCATCGGGTATTCCGGCCATGAGGCCCCGGACAACCTGGATGTGGTGAAGATCGCTGTGGCCAAGGGTGCCCAGATCCTGGAACGACATGTGGGGGTGGAGACAGATAACATAAAACTTAACGCCTATTCCATGAATCCGGCCCAGACCGGCAAGTGGGTGGAGGCCGCCCTGTTGGCCCAAACCGTATGCGGCCCGGCCGAGGATAAGCAGGTCACCCGGGAGGAGCTGGATTCCTTAAGATCACTGATGAGAGGCGCCTTTGCCGCCGGCCATGTCAAAAAGGGGGAGGCCTTGTCCCGGGATAAGGTATATTTTGCCATACCCTGCCTGGAGGGGCAGACCACCGCCTTTGAATACCACCAATCGATGACGGCCACTAAAGATTATCAGCCCGACCAGCCAATAGAGGAGATACGCGGTGAACGAAGCAAGATTGACCTGGTCCGCAGCGTGGTCCACGAGGTGAAGGGCATGCTCAATGAGGCCAACATAGTGCCTGGCAGCGACGTCTTGATAGAGATGTCGCATCACTACGGGATCGAACGAATCAGGGAATACGGGGCGGTGATCGTGGACATCGTCAACCGGATGTACTGCAAGAAGCTGTTGATAGTCCTTCCCGGGCAGAAACACCCCTCCCACCATCATAAGACCAAGGAAGAGACCTTTCACCTGCTGTCGGGCGATATCGAGATAAATCTGGGGGACACCCAGACAGTGAAGATGGTGCCAGGGGACACCCTGCTGGTTGAACCGGGCACCAGACACAGTTTTTCCTCCCAAAGAGGTGCCATCGTCGAGGAGATTTCCACCACCCATATCAAAGGCGATTCTTACTACGATGATGATGAGATCAATAAAAAGGACCTGCTGGAGAGAAAAACCGTGGTGGAGAATTGGTAACAGAATGAAAAGCATTTTAAGCTGTGCCCTGTGCGGAAGCAGAAAGATAACCTCAGTCTATAACGGGGCCATCCGGTCCGGGAGTTGGGGGAATGTTACATCCAGCAGATACCAGGTTTTTACTTGTTCACACTGCGGGGTAAGCTTTTTAAATCCTTTCCCCATAATCAACTATGCCGAAAAGAGCTATCGGCTGGATTACAATGGATCGGCGGGAATCAAAACATATAATCGTTTGCATGATAAAGAACAGAGTTGGTATCTTGACTTGTTAAAAAACCTTGACCTTAGCGGCAAAACTGTCTGCGATATCGGTTGTGGGGGTGGGTCATTCCTGAAATACATCAATGGTTTGGCCGGGAGGACTATCGCCATCGAGCCATTTATAGGATATCACCGGACTTTGAGAAGCGGGGGGCATTCTGTTTTCAGCGGGATTGACGCCTTGATGGCGGTTGAAGGAAAATCGCAAATCGACCTGACAACCAGTTTCCACGTGATAGAACATGTAGTGGAACCGGTTGCGTTTTTAAAAAGCATCCGGGAGGTATTAAAACCCGGCGGAAAGTTGATTTTGGCAACGCCCAATGCCGATGATATTCTCATGAAGATGGGATTCGGCCCATACCAAAAATTCAACTACCGAACGGCTCATCCTTGGTACTTCAATCAAAGGTCCCTGGGGTATATTGCCCGAAAAGCGGGATTTAAAAAGGCCCGCTTTGGCTTCAGGCAGAACTTCGATATTTCGAACTTCGCCTTATGGCTGAGGGATGGGAGACCCACGGGAAACAGCGGGACTAATCTGTTTGACAAAGAGATAAACCAGGCTTGGAAGCTTTATCTGGAAAAAAACGGGATGGCAGATACCATAATAGTATTTTTAACGAAATAACCTGATATGTTGCAGCGCTTACTTTCAAGATTATACTGGGATTCTGCATGCAATGTTTCTGATATTCAAGCCTATATTTTGGCGGGCATGGGACTGGAGCCTTTTTTTATTAGGACAGCTTATTCGGCCCTGAAACAATGGCAGAAGAATATCAGACGAGAAAGGCCAGCCAAAGGGAAAACGATTGGAATAGTCGCCTTTCGCAACCATACCTGGGCGGAATGGGCGGTTTATGCGGCCTATTATATTTATAATATGGGTTACCGGCCGGTGGTGATATACAGTGATAAGGAGATCAGGGCGCTTTACCCCAAGAAACGGCAGCTGGAAAAGGCCGGCCTGGATTTCTGGGATAATTTCCTGGCTGATGGGCGTATCGAAAAAGTGAACCTTGATGATTACGCCCCGGTCAACCAGAAAGAGAGAGAATCCTACCTTGCCTTCGCCCGGGACCAGGCCCACACTATGGCCGCCTATAATCTCCGGGTGGAGGAGTACGAGGCCCATGTGATGGTTGAGGAATACCAGCGGGAATACCAGACCGCCTGCGACATCCTGGCCGATACGGCGGAGTCGGCCGAGAAAATGCTTTCGCATATCAAGATGGACCGGTTGATCTGCCCTTCAGGGCTGATCGGACGCTCGGCAGCCTACCTGGAGGCGGCCAGGCGCAAAAAAATAATGTCGGTCTTTGTCGAAGGCTGGGCCATGCGTCCCGGACATATGATCTGGGCCTATAACCGCCCGGCTCTGATCTACGACATCAAGGGCTGGATGGAGGCTTTGGGGGAATGGAGTCAGCAGAAGGAGGATGATTCCACCATATTCAGGAACTTTCAGGAGCGCCTCTCGCTGGACCGCGACGACGAATGGCTGGAGGATTTTCATCCGGTGCAAAGAAGCACCAAACACGATAACTTTGGCGGGAAATTGAATGAATTCTTGGCCCGGTCCGGCCCGTTATTCCTATGCGGCACCAACGTGGTGGGGGACAGTTCGACCCTGAGGCGGGCGGTGGCATTCAAGAACCAGAAGGAGTGGTTGGAAAAACTGACTGCCTACTTTAAGGCCCACCCGGACCTGCGCCTTATCATCAGGGCCCATCCTGACGAGGTGTGGCAGAGGGCCAGGGTCAAGATAGGGGATTATGCCGAGGGCCTGGCCAGGGGAATAGAGAACATCCATGTGGTGAATGGAAGCGAGGACACCAACACCTATTCTTTGGTGGAGAGGGCCGATATCGGCCTGGCCTGGCTCAGCAACATCGGGATAGACATGATAATCAGGGGCAAACCGGTGATTATGGCGGCTTCTCCCAAATATGACGATCTGGGCATAGTGGACGTCCCTAAGACCCAAGAGGAATATTTTAAAAGGATCGAACAGGTTTTAGCCAGGCCGGCACCTCCTTCCACTGAGGTGATTAACCGGGCCAAATACTACCAACGGATAGTCTTCAAGGAGATGTCAATCAAGGCTGTGGGCCGCAACTATCTTTCCTGGGAGATGCGGCTTGACCGGAATCCAGCTTTCAACCAACGCGAAAAATTTTACCGGATTCTGGTCGGCGAATTGGATGAGAAGGGCCGCAAGACGGTTTAATGCCGGCGGATATTGGTTTGAAAAAATTATTCATCAAATACAAGAACATATCCCTTTTTACCACTTCTGCGGTCATCCTTAACATCTCCAGCCTGATCAGCGGCTTTCTGGTCTATCGCTGGATAGATCCATATTATATCGGCGTCTGGCAGACCATGATGCTGATCCAGACCTACAGCGCATTCCTGCGGCTGGGGGTGATCAACGGGATGAACCGGGAGCTGCCGTTTTGCCTGGGAAAGGGCGATACCGGGCAGGCCCGCAAATACGCCGAGACCGCCCAGTATTTCAGCCTGGCCAATATCGCAATATTCACCGCCCTGGCCCTGCCGGCATTGTTATTCGTCAAAATGAGGCCGGACTGGTATTTTCCCCTGATCAGCATCGTCATCGTCATCTGCCTGAACTTCTATAATGCCTATCTGACCGGGACCTTCCGGGCCAATGCCGACTTTGAAAAGCTGTCGCATGTCCAGCTCATCGATTCCGGCCTTAGGATCATCAGCCTGGCCCTGGTTTACTTTTACGGGTTCAACGGATACTGCCTGATGCAGATCCTGCTGGCCGCAGCCATTACCCTAATAACCCATTTATGGCGGCCGATAAGGGTCAAGCCGGCGCTGGATATGTTGGTATTCAAGGCGTTGCTAAAGACCGGGCTGCCGATCTTTGCCGGGTCGTATCTTTTCAATTTTTTCAACACTCTGCCCCGGCTGGTGCTTATACAAGCCGGATCGGTGGAAATGCTGGGGCTGTATGCCCCGGTGCTGACCCTGATCGGCGCCATGGGCATAGTTCCGGATTCCATCGGAACATATCTGTATCCCAAGCTGTCATTCCAGCTGGGCACGGACAATGACCCCAAACGCCTCTGGAGCCAGTCGCTGAAGTCGCATCTGGCTTTATTGGCCATAGGGATCCCCTTGGCGGTGGCGGGGTATTTCGCCATACCATATATCATCGATAATTTTTTGCCAAAATACATAAGAACCAAGGATGTAATAAACCTGGGCCTAGCAGCCGGGGTGTTCTTCAGCTTCAAATTCGGCTACACCATATTGACCACCCTAAAATCATGGGCCTATATGTCGGTCTATATCATTTCATTCGGATTGCTGCAGTATTTTATTCCGATGATAATGCTTAGATACTACGAACCTTTGAAGGCCGTGGTCTTGGGGCAGATGGTTTCCTTCATGGCAATGTATGCGGCTTCTTTGATCGTTACATGCCTGGCCACCCACCACCCTCAATCTAAGCTTGTGGCACAATGAGATCATTGACCCAGATAAAAAAGGATCTGCCAGGCTTTCTCATGAATCATCTGGATTACCGGTGGATACATTTAAAAATGCGGCTGAACAGCCTTTTGGTAAGGCTGGTTCTGTCGATGAGAGGGATTAGCCTGGGCCGGGGTTGCAGCTTCTACGGCTGGGCCCATTTCAGGAGGCACTTTTTCAGTACCAGCGAGATCGGCGACAATTGCCGGTTCCGGTCCGATTACCTGTCCAATTTGGTGGGGATAAACCGCCGTTGCCTGATATCTACCCATCGAGAGGGCGCGTCAATAAAGATCGGCAATAATTGCGGATTCAGCGGAACGGTGATCGGCTGCGCCGAATCGATCACCATTGGGGACAATGTATTATGCGGGGGCAACACCTTCATTACCGACTTCGATTGGCATCCCATAAAACGTCAGAATCAGGCAGATCAGGCGGCAGATTCGGCGCCGGTGGTGATAGAGGACAACGTCTGGCTGGGGCTTAATGTGGTGGTCTTGAAAGGGGTGACCATCGGACGAAACAGCGTGATAGGGGCCAACAGCCTGGTGACCAGGTCCATTCCGGCAAATGTTGTGGCGGGAGGCAACCCCTGCCGGGCATTGCGCCAATTGGATGCAAACTAATGAACCAATCAAATGATACGAGAGAACGCTGGGTATTTTTGTTTTTGGCGTTGTTCTTTATTATTTACGCGTTATTTCACACCACAGCATATTTTGAAGAATTGTCCCTGCCTGTCCCGATAAAACTCAGCATGACAACCATAGGCTTATGTTTTTTTTGTTTTGCCGTCTATTTAAGCTTAATGATAGGGAAAGAGGAATCAGGAGGCCCTTTCCCGTTAGAATCGCAGAAGTGGATAGTTCTGTTTGTTCTTTCCATTTTGTTGATGTCGGCAGTGGGATTGTATCTGAACAATCCCATCGGTTTATTTTATATGGATTTTGAAGGTGTTATGATACTTTTCGGCTCCTTACTGCTCGGGGCCAGACGCAAAAACTGGGAATATATCGACAAATTGATATTATTGCTCTTGGCCTATGGCTTGATCCTAAACATTGCTTCATTGCCCATGATCAAATCCGTTCTTCGGGAGGATACCGAAGGGTCAGTGACCAACAAGCTTCAAGTATTGATCTACCCGACGCTGTTTTATATATATTTATTCAAATACCGGGCTCGCCGGCTGGACAAGGTAATAATAATGGCTACTTTCGTTCTTTTCATAATCGAACAGATACTGTTTCAAAAAAGGCTGCCCAGTGCCAGGATAATATTCACTTTGTTTTTAATGACCTATATACAAAATCTGGCCACCAATCCCAGCTTTTGGAATTATTTGCACACGGTCATAAAAAGAGTTTTGTTAATAGGCGTTCCTGTGGCTGTGGCAATATTAATCATAAGCAACATTTTCGGACTAAGGATCGCCGACTCATTTAAGTTGTATAACGAGCGGGTTACCGGTAAATACGGATTCGTCCATAATCTGGTCTATGACACTAGGTATTATATCGGGGCGGTGGTGGTGGAAGACCTGATCACCAGCAAGAGCTTCATACTGGGAAAGGGTTTTGGCGGTTATCTGCTGGATCCCCGGCTCTACTGGACGGTTGATACAGGCGAAGGGCAGTTCAACGGGACAACCCAGATCGAGATCGGCCAGACCTGGCCGGTCTGGAAGGGCGGCCTTTTGTTCTGGATCGGTATAAATGCCCTGTACATAAGTCTGGCCAAGAGGTTCCGCAAGTATCGTAACAGTCAATTCAGTCTGGCCTGTTGGGCTTTTGTCTTGACCCAGTTCATATTTTTAATGGGGGAAAATATCTGGACAGGGCCATATCAGTTTTTCATTATTCTCATCGGAGCTTCGATAGGTCATCTGCTGGGGCGCAATGCTGAACAGGAATTCAACATGGGCGGCAGGCTGATGCTATGAGGGTGGCCATCATTGTCAATTTCGGCTTTCCCTGCGGAATGGCCAGCACCAGCCGGGTGCGGCATCTGGCAATGGGGCTCAACGAAGGCGGAGCCGCTGTGGAGATAATCGTGCCCAAGCCCACCGAGCTTGCCGGTTGCGCCCTGAACCATCAATTATCCGGCCGACAGGATGGAATTGATTACAGATATACTTCTTCCGAAACGATCCTTCCGGAAAACTTTATTCTGCGACGCTGGTCAATAATGACCGGGTATATCAGTTGCGCCCGCTATTTGTTCCGGAACCGGAATAGGACCGATGCCGTCATCCTGTACTTAAGGGAGATCAGCGGATTGGCCTTTTTGGCAACCTGGTGCCGGCTATGGGGCATCCCCGCCATACTGGAGATCTGCGAATGGCCGGTGTCCCATAAAAACAACAGCCTGCGAACCAGATTCCAGAACTGGCTGCTGACCACCGGCTCGTTCCATTTTGTCGACGGAGTGATAGCCATATCCTCTTTCCTGGAACAAAGAGTGGCAGACTTTTCAGCCAAACACAAACTTCGGAGACCATGCCTGGTGGTTCCAATACTGGTCAATTCAGATAATTACCAATGCTCAGGAGCATACAATCCCCGGGGGGACCTCCTGTTCTGCGGGATACTGGATCAGGTAGACATTGTGCTGTTTCTGTTGAAGGTCGTCAGCCAGCTGAAGGAAAAGGGTTTTTCCAGAAAGCTTATAATTACCGGCAAAGCGTTCATAGAACAAAACCTGGAAACAATAAAACAGGAGATAACAAGGCTGGAACTGTCGGACCTGATAGTTCTGACCGGCTATGTCTCCGGGGAAGAATTGAAGTGGTTGTATTGCACCGCTTCTGTTTTGTTGGCTCCACTGCCGTCGGGTGAAAGGTCCGTCGCCCGCTTTCCCAACAAGATAGGCGAATACCTGGCCTCGGGCCGGCCGGTGGTGACCACCGCCATCGGCGACATCCCGAATTATCTGACCGACGGAGAATCGGCCTATCTGGTCCAGCCGGATGATGTAAAAGGCTTTGCTGCAGCGATCATGCAGGTCATCAACGATACCCAGAAAGCTGAGCGAATAGGCAGCAAGGGGTGTGAAGTCGCTGTCAGGCATTTCGATCCCAGGGCCAATGGAGAAAGGATGATCGACCTGATAAAAAAGATCCGGATGAACATGGGGAACCGATGAATATATTATCCAGAATAATATTCAAGCTGAAGCTGAGAACGGCCTCGGACTATCAGCGGGCCCATGTCTATACCAAATATCTGGGGGTCAGAATGGGAAACGGGGTCAGGATCACGGGGAACGTCACTTTCGGCTCGGAGCCGTACCTGATAGAGATCGGCGACAATGTGACCATCACCCAGGAGGTCAAGTTCAACACCCATGACGGTGGAGTGGGAGTATTGCGGCAAAAACATCCCGGGCTTAATGTCTTCGGAAGGATCATGATAGGCAACAACGTTTTCATCGGGTCGGCCAGCCAGATCATGCCGGGAGTGAGGATCGGCAACAATGTGGTGATAGGCGCCGGCAGCATCGTCACCAAGGACATCCCCGACAATGTGGTGGCGGCAGGGGTCCCGGCTAGGGTGGTCAAAAGCATTGAAGAATACGAAAGGCAGTCGTTGGAACGCGGCGCGATAATTCCCGCCGGCTCCGAGGCTGAAAGACGGGAAGCGGTGGAAAGAGCGGTGCGGGAAAAGGACCGGTCAAATGCCCGCCAATGACTTCATAAGGAACAAGACGGCCATGATCGCCTACCAGGTGTCGGCGAATCTCCTGAGCCGGATAAAGATCGAAAGCGGTAATTTCAAGTCCAGGACCGGGTCCACCCACCTCCGGTTCTCCCTGCAGGATAGCCTGGCCTATATCGGCCTGATGAAATCGGATTATGACAAGTATGGACCTTTGACAGATGTCCGGGGATGGGAGATCCTGGAGATAGGCCCGGGCGACAACCTGGGAATTTCCCTGCTGTATTACGCCGCCGGTGCCCAAAAGGTCACCGCTCTGGACCGGTTTTACTCCTATCGGGATACAAATCAGCAAAAGATTATATATGATGCCCTGATTGAGAAGCTGCCTGCAGCACAAAGGGAGCGAGCAGGAAAGGCCTTCAGCGACAGGGCGGAAAGCGAATTCGACCCCGCTGCCATAGACTGCATCTACGGAACCGGGATAGACGATCCCGACATCGTCGGCCGCCTGGGCCGTTACGACCTGATTATTTCCCGGGCGGTTTTGATGGAGGTCTATCATTTGGAACAAGCCCTGGAGAACCTGGCCAAAATGCTCAAGCCCGGAGGGCTGATGCTGCACAAGGTCGATTTCCGGGATTACTGGATGTTCTCCAAACACCATCATCCCCTGACCTTTCTGACCATCAATGACCGGCTGTGGAGAATGATGTCCAGCCACCGGGCCAACTCAAACCGCCATCTGCTTAATTCTTATTTTGAGAAATTGTCCCAATTGGGCTTGCGGGTGGAGACCCCATTGAAAACAAAATATAACGTCGACGAGGATGAAACAAAATGGCTGTCGGATATCAAAGGGAAGCTGCTGCCACGATACCGGCAATTGTCCGACGACATCTTATTAACCTCCGGAGCGTTCATAGTTGCTAAGAAGCCGGGCATCTGACATATTCGCAGCAATCACCTATTTGACAGGATTGTGCCGTCTCTCATGGCTGTTTCACCGCAACAAGCTGACGGTGCTGGTCTATCATGACCCCTCCCCGGAAAGCTTCCGGACCCATATTAAGCGCCTGAGCCGATGGTTCAATTTCATCAGTCTGGATGATTTCCTGAGCGGCCAAAGGCTTCCGCCCTGGCCGGCTGTGATAACTCTAGATGACGGGTATAAGAACAATCATAAATTACTGCCGATAATCAAAGAATTCAAGCTTAAGCCGGTGGTTTACCTGAATTCGGCCCTGATAGGTACTAATGATAACTTTTGGTTTGAGAAGATCCCGTACAAACTAAGAGAAACTCTGAAGGAATTGCCGGATGAACTGCGTCTTCAAGCGGTCAACGGCGGCAAAGAAGCTGGACCGTCAGGCAGCTGCCTGACGGTGGGGCAGGTCAAAGAAATGGCTGCGGCCGGGGTCGAATTCGGTTCCCATTCCCGCACTCATCCGGTGCTGCTTAGGTGCAGCCGGGAGAAGATCCGGGATGAGATCTCCAGCTCGAAGACGGAACTGGAGCAAAAGCTGGGTTTGCCGATCAAGCATTTTTCCTATCCTAACGGGGATTACGACCAGGAGATCACCGGCACCGTCAGGGAAAGCGGATATGCCAGCGCCAGGACCATCCGCAGCGGGTGCAGCCGGCTCCAGGACGACCCCTTTCAGCTCCGGGCCTATAACATTTCCGACGATGCCGGGTATTTCAAGCTGATCTGCCAGAGCTGCGGCCTGTTCGCCCTGCCTTCAATCATCCGGACCTGGGGGGAGAAACTGAGGGCCACACCCTGCCGAAAGGCGGACTCGCTCAATGTCCTCTTGACCATCGATTCGCTGGGGGTGGGCGGGGCGGAAAGGCAGCTGATAGAGCTGGCCAAGGGGCTGGCTCAAAGGCCAGGCATCAACTGCCAGGTGCTGGCCATGTCAGATAAGGACCACTATACCGCCCTGCAAGGATCCGGGATCATTGTCCACCGGCTGGTCCGCAGGGTCCGTCATGACTGGGCGGTCTTCTTCAGGATGTACGGTCTGTTTAAAAGATTGCGCCCCGATATAGTCCATTCCTGGGATTACATGACGGCCATATACGCACTGCCGGCCTGCAAATTGCTGGGGATAAAGTTCATCAACGGGGCCATTAGATATTCATCGAAAAGGCTTGACCGGCTGTATAAATTGAAAGCGACCGTCACTTTCCCCTTTTCTGATGCTATTGTGGCAAATTCCAGGGCTGGCCTTAAGGTTCACGGGCTCGAAGACAAAAGAAAAGCCCGTGTCATAAAAAACGGGATAGACTTAGGCCGATTCAGACGGGGGAAGGTAAAATCAAAAAAAGATTTGGGTATCGCCACCAAGAACGTAGTGGGTATGGTGGCCACCTTTTCGGACTACAAAGATTATCCTACCTTTGTGAAGGCCGCCCAAAGAATATTGGCGGCCCGTGATGATGTTACTTTCATCGCAGTGGGGGGCGGGCCGAACCTGGATTCCGTGAAACAGTCGGTATCTAATGAAAACAAAGGGAGAATAATATTCACGGGCCAGCTGGAGGATGTTGAATCCGTGATACCACTGTTTGATGTGGGAGTATTGGCGACATTTGACGAAGGATTTCCCAATGTGATCATGGAATACATGATCTGTAAAGTACCCTCAGTTGCCTCTGGTGGCGGTGGTACTGGCGAGCTGATCAATGACGGGTGGAACGGTTTTTTAGTGCAACAGGGGAATGCCGAGCAGATGGCTAAAAGGATAGTCTCCTTACTTGATGACGAAAAGCTGGCGGCAGAAATGGTAGCTAGAGGATATGAAATGGTAAGCAATTTAAGCCATACTGCGATGACTGATAACTTTCTGGAACTCTACCGTCAGACCGCGGGGAAAAGATGGGGACAATGATCGTGATTCATAGTTTGTCAGCGTAATTAAATGTGCGGGATAACAGGATTCATTCATCTTGAAAGCCAGAGAAATGCGGACCTGACAATGGTCAAGCGGATGGCTGACAGAATTGTCCACCGTGGGCCGGACGGAGAGGGTTTTTATGTCAACGGGCCTTTGGCATTAGGGCACCGAAGGCTTTCCATCATTGACCTAAAAACCGGCGAACAACCCATGTTCAGCGAAGACAATCGGCTAAGTATCGTCTACAACGGAGAGATATACAATTACCTTGAATTGAAAAAAGAATTGGCAGCCCTGGGCCATCGTTTTAAAACAGATTCCGATACCGAGGTCATCCTTAATGCCTATGATCAATGGGGGGAGGACTGCCAGCTGCGCTTCAACGGGATGTGGGCCTTCGCCATTTGGGATGCTAAAAAGGGGTCATTGTTTCTTTCGAGGGACCGCTTGGGTGAAAAACCGATGCATTATGCCGTCTATGACAATTCATTGCTTTTCGGATCAGAGATAAAAAGCCTTTTAGCCTACGGTCTGCCCAAGAAACCGGATAAAAGGATGATGGAGATATATCTCGGCCTGGGATATGTTCCGGCTCCGTATTCTTTTTATGAGGGGATCTCCAAGCTTGAGCCGGGCTGCTGTCTTTCGGTGGTTGAGGGGAGGGTCGATCATAGGAGATACTGGGAACTGCCCGATGTTTCTGAAGCCGATTTGTTATGTGATAAAACGAAAGTCAATGCGACATTTTTAGAATTATTGACGGATTCGGTTCGCCTGCGAATGCGGAGCGATGTGCCTTACGGGGCCTTTTTAAGCGGCGGACTGGACTCCTCCAGCATGGTAGCGGTGATGTCGGATATCAGCCGGCATCCGGTTGAGACCTTTACCGTTGGTTTTGAAAATGCCGATTATGATGAAAGGGCTTTGGCCCGGCAGGTGGCTGATAAATTCCGGTGCCGGCACCATGAGGGGACCATCTCCGCGGAAACACTGCCAGAAGCGCTTTCAAGAGTATTATCACATACCGATGAACCGTTCGGCGATTCATCAGCCATAGCTACCGGCTACGTAGCTGAATATGCCAGTAAAAATGTCAAAATGGCCATAACCGGAGATGGCGGGGATGAAGTGCTTTCCGGCTATTCCAGCTATCAGTCGGAAAAATTGTCTGAAATTGTTAATAGATTGCCCAGGGGCATAGGGAAGGGGATCCCTTGGGCACTAAAATTCATCAGCCGTCCGGTAGGCGGGCGGTGGCGATATAAGACAAATCGATTTATAAATGCTCTGGCTTCTGCCGGTGACAGCTTTCAAAACAGGCTTCTGAGCAAAGCCAGTTGGATAAATCCTGGAATGCTGTGGGAGTTCATCCCCGGGGAAAACCAGGGAACCATTCATTTGGATGAATACCTTGAACAGAAGATGTCGCCATGCCGGTTCAAAGATGGATTCTACCGAAATATGTATTATAATTTCAAATTATCGCTGCCAGAGGACATGCTGGTAAAGGTTGACCGGATGACCATGTCCCATTCCCTGGAGACCCGGGCTCCGTTTATAGATTACCGGCTGGTGGAATATATGTACCGGGTGCCCAAGGATATAAAAATGAAAGGTTTTCAGCGTAAAAGTGTTTTACGCGATACTGTCGGTAAAAGACTTCCGGCAGACGTCAGGCAGGCGGGTAAAAAGGGATTTGTAGTACCTCTGCGTGACTGGTTCCGAGACCCTGCATCCGCCAAGTTCCTGGAAAGTCTATGGAAATCAGACTGGGGCTTGAATCAAAATCTTGTCAGGCAAATTGTGACAGAAAACACAACCGGAAAAGCTGACCACGGTAACTTGATATGGCTGTTGCTGCTGTTAAAACAGTGGATGGCATAGGTCGTGCGTGGATGAACGAGAACCGCCTTAAAATATTGTTCAGCATGCCCAATCCTTCTCTCCAGGGGGGGCCGGCCCAGCATCTGCCTTTGCTGCTGGACGGTCTGCGGGATCATTATGACATTTGGCTGTTTGAGTTCGGCCGTAAGAAAGACACCGAGAAGCTATGGCAAAAGCTGAGGGGGCGGCTGCTGGACCTGTTCCGTCTAAACTTGGCAATCAGTGCTTTTGAGCCCGATGTCATACATCACAACACCGCCTTTGACCGGCGGTCGATCATCAGGGATGCTCCCCTGGCGTGGCTGGCCAGTTTCCGGCAGGTGCCAATCCTGATCAAGGTCCATGGAAGCCATCAAGAGGCTTTCGGGGATATGGGTCTGGTGGTAAACCAGTTGCGCGACTATCTGGTAAGAAATGCCTGGCGCATATGCGTGCTCTCGGAAATGGAAAAAAATGAATTCGAAGGGAGATGGCCGCACTGTCTGGGCCGGGTAACTGTGGCCAAGAACATCATCAAGTCAGAGTTCTTCGAGGTTCAGCGCCGGGAAAGCCCTAACCCAACGGTTCTGTTCATATCCCGTTTCATCAGAAATAAGGGCATTTACGATCTGCTGGATGCCGTGCCGTTGGTGCTGGGGAAAATACCAGATGCCCGTTTCATCTTTATCGGCAGCGGCCCTGACGGCGAAGAATTCGACCGGGCGATCAAGGACAGAAAATTGGACCAGGCGGTGACCCACCTGCCTCAAGTGGGCAACCAGGAAACAAGGGATTATTACAGGAAATCGTGGTGCCTGGCATTTCCCACTCATTACCCAGAAGGAATGCCGATGGTGGTGGCCGAGGCCATGGCGGCCGGTTGCCCGGTTATAACCAGCCGCACCAGGTTTTCCGGCTCCCTGATGACCGAGGGCCGGCATTGCCTGTTCATCGATCCCGACCGGCCGGGATCGATAGCCGCCCAGATAATCCGGCTTCTGAACGACAGGGGATTGCGGGAGGATCTCGGCCGGAATTCAAAGGAATTGGCAAAGCAGTTCACCGACCAGGAGGTCACCGAAGAATTTCGCAGGATTTATGGCGGTCTGGCCGATAAAAGCATCTTACAATCTGAAAAATGAAATGATGGATGAATATGCCTGAATATTATCTAGTGACCGGAGGGGCCGGCTTTATCGGTTCCAATCTGACCGCTGAGCTTTTAAAACGGGGCGACCGGGTCAGGGTTTTGGATAATTTTTCTACCGGGAAACGGGAGAACCTGACCCCCTTCAAGGGGCAGAAGAGGATGGAGCTGATAGAAGGCGACCTGCGTAGCTTTCATACTGTCCGCCAGGCCGTCAAGGGGGTGGATTATATCCTGCATCAGGGGGCCCTGCCGTCAGTCCCCCGTTCCATCGCCGATCCCATAACCACCAATGACGTCAATATCCTGGGGACCCTCAATGTGCTGGAGGCGGCCAAGGAATTCGGGGTCAAACGAGTGGTCTTTGCCTCGTCTTCCTCCATATATGGCAACAGCCCGACATTGCCGAAATCCGAGGAGATGCCGGTCCAGCCGCTTTCTCCCTACGCCCTTTCCAAATACGCCGGGGAGAGGTATTCCCAGATATTTCATCAGGTCTACGGATTGGAAACAGTCTGCCTCAGATATTTCAATGTCTTCGGCCCCAACCAGGACCCCACCTCCCAGTACAGCGCTGTGATCCCAAAGTTCATCAAATCCATATCCGAAGGCATTGCACCAGTAATATACGGGGACGGAGGCCAATCCCGCGATTTTACGTATGTGGCCAATGTGGTGGAAGCAAACCTTCTGGCCTGCAAGTCCGCCGGAGCTCCGGGGCAGGTTTTCAACATCGCCTGCGGACAGCGACACACCCTGCTGGACCTGGTGGCCGCCATAAATCGGGGTCTAGGAACTAAGGTCGAACCCAGGTTTGAACAGGAAAGGGCCGGGGATGTAAGGGACTCTATGGCGGCTATCGACCTCGCTGCCAAGATCTTGAATTATCACCCGGCGGTCTCTTTTAACGAAGGACTGCAGCGGTTAATATTGACATTTGTTGATGGGAAAAAGTAGGATCAAGATATTGTTTGGAACTCTGAGCCCGAACATTCATGGAGGCATCTCCCAGGTTTCCCCATATCTGGAAAATCAGCTGCGGGGCCGGGTAATGATAAAGACCTTCATTTTCGGCCGACGTTCCAACTCGGAGAACCTGCTGAGCAAACTACTGGGAAGGTTCGCCGATCTGATAAAGTTGACCACCAGCCTTCACGGTTTGATGCCGGATATAGTCCACCATAATACTGCCTTTGACCGGAAATCCATCATCCGGGATGTGCCCCTGGTGTTCATGGTCAAGCTCTCCCGCACCCCGTTGTTCATGATGATCCATGGCAGCCACCGGGACTCTTTTATGAAAAGAGGGCCGGTCACCGAGGCCCTGCGGAACTATGTGCTCAACAATGTATCTGGACTGGGAGTGCTTTCCGATCTGGAGAAGAAGGAATTCTGCGCCAAATGGCCGAAATTGGCGGGCAGGGTGGTAGTGGTGAAAAACATCATCAAGCCCGAATTTTTTCTGGCGGAACGAAGGGAGAATGACAAGCCCAAGGTGCTGTTCATCTCAAGATTCATCAGGGAAAAGGGACTGTTCGATCTGCTGGAAGCAATGCCGCTGGTTTTAAAAGAAGGTGATTGTAAACGGTTTGGACCAATGATATCATTGGTCTATGAGTCTAAAAG
>CALGNM010000301.1 GCA_937958665.1 uncultured bacterium
GATCGTATTCGGTGACTGGAGTTCAGACGTGTGCTCTTCCGATCTAATTCCATAGTCGGCACCATCACCGTTTACGGGCCGTATGAGGAGGCCGAGGTTCCCCTCTACCGCCAGGAAGGCGTCAACCACTTCGGCCAGTTCGCGGTGGAGCCAACCCTGCAGGGCGCCGGCCTGGGCAAAAGGTTATATATGACCGTGGAGGACCTCTGCCGGGCCAATAATGTCAAAACCCTGGCCCTAGACACCGCCGAGACCGCCAAACGCCTGATAGACCTCTACCAACGCTGGGGATTCTGCATCGTGGATTGGGTAAAATGGGCCGAGGTCAATTATAAAAGCGTGGTCATGGCCAAGAACCTGACCAAGTAACCTTTTCCCCGCTTTCTCTTTGAAGAGAAAGCTCCAAAGAGAACTGTCGCTGCACCGCTGCCCGGAAGGTTATGATATCCAGCTGCCAAAATATCTTGACCACGAAACAGGGCGCCCGCAGGCAAAACATTCTTAACGGCAGCTTTTGCCAGGTAGCAGCGCTGATGCGACCAACCTCTCCCTGCCTGACGGCCACCCTCCCCTCGAGGGGGGGGTGGGGTCAGCCTTTTAAGTGGAGCGGCTCACACTTCAGCCCCGAAAAAGCAGTCATTGCGTCATGTGCATCCTGCTTGTTCTGGTTCAATGAATGCCGGGGCGCGGGCATTACTATCCGCGGAACTGGGCGGCAAAGACTTCTTTGCTTACTTTCTTGGTCACAAGAAAGTAAGATTTATGACGACAGCTGTGGTCAATTGCCGCAGCGTAATCATGGCCAAGGAGCTGATCTAAACATAACGATTGAATATAATCGGATTTTTGCCCGCTTTATTAGCATTTGCTTCTTCCGCTTTCTCTTTGAAGAGAAAGCGCTAAAGAGAACCGTCACTGCACCGCTGCCTGGTAGCCAAATAATCAGATGCCTAAATGTCTTGACCACGAAATGTGGCAACCGCAGGCAAAACATTCTTAACGGCAGCTTTTGCCGGGCAGCAGCGCTGATGCGACCCGGCACCTCGCCTTTATGTGAAGCGGCAAATACTTCAGCGCCAATCTGGAAACCGATATGCATTCCGTTTTCCTGCTGACAGCCATCTCCCTGCTGGGCTTCTACGGGGACCCCCACCTGACCCGGGAGCTGGCGGGCCCGGCCGCGGCCGATGCCGCCGGACGGCGGGTGGTCTTCTTCGCCTTCCTACAGGCGCACCGTCCGGCCAGGGGCCTGGCCGCCTTCCCGGACGGCGGCCGTCCCAGGGTCCTTCACAAGAATGTCTCGCTCTACCAGCTGGACCTCGCCGACGGCTCCCTGAAGAGGCTCTACGACTTCGGCCCCCTGCCGCTGGCCAAGTCGGCCTGGGCCTGCCGGGCCCGCTATGACGGCGATTCGGTGCGGTTCGGCCTGGAGCCGGTGGGCGGATGGCCCCAGGCGCTCAAATGGAAACGGGTGGACCCGGAGCACTTACGCAAATACGGCGGCTGGTTCGTTTTGGACCCGGCCGGCGGAACGGCCTCCCCGGCCGCTGCCCCGGCCCCCGGCTCCGAAAGCGGCCCAGGGTTTCCCCCGGGCCGGATCGGTCAGCTAACCCGCGACATCCCCTGGAAGGCCTGGGGAATAGACCTGGACAACCTCTGCCCCGCCAGCCAGAGAGAGCGGATCGCCCACCTGAAGGGGCTCAAGGGCAACCAGGGCTACCGCGATGCCCTGGTCGAATGGCTGGCCGGCCGGCTGGAGCGGGACGAGGCCCGGGCGATAGTGTCCGCCATCCTCAAGGGCCGGCCGGACTCGCCGGCGGCCAGGGAGACCGCCGCCAAGCTGCGGAAAACCTTCCAACTGGAGGAGGACCGATGATCGGATGCCTTTGGATCCTGCCGGCCCTGGCCGTCGCCGCCTCCCCGGCCCCGGAGTGGGAGGAGATCGCCCTGCTGGGGTCGCCCGGCCAGTATCACAACTCCAGCTCCCAGCTGGACGCCGGCCAGTGCTGGGAGGAAACGGAGGCCAGCCGGAGGTACTCGGCGGCCAACCTGGTGGACGGGGATTTTGCCACCACCTGGGCCGAGGGCGACCCGGGGGACGGCACCGGACAGACGGTGTGGGTGGACATTCCCCCCGGGGCCCGGACCATCAGCATCTTCTCCGGCCACGGCAAAAGCCGGGGCCTGTACCTGAAGAACAACCGGCCCAAGAGGATCAGGCTCTCCTTCTACGCCGGAGTCAGCCCCCCGGGCTGCGTGACCGAGGTCGCCCGATGTTTCCGGGCCCACAAAGCCCCCGGCGATTTCCACCTCGAACTCAAGGACACCTTCGGCCTGCAGAGTTTCCCGCTGCCGGCGGCCGCCGCAGGCCTGGATTCCCTGCTGGACCGGGTCCGGGCCGAATTTCCCCCGGCCGAAGGCCAGCCGCCGGACCCCGCCTGCCTGATCCTGAGGCTGGACATAACCGAGGTGTACCGGGGCACCAAATGGAACGACGCCTGCCTCTCCGAGATCGTCTTCGGCCACGTTTACCTGTCGGATGCCAGCCGTCCCCGGTACGCCGGAGCCCAAAACATCCGGGTGGACCCCGGGAACCAACAGCGGATCCTGGCCGACCTGCCGGGCAAGAAAGGCCAGGCGATCCTGAGCGATCCCGGGCACGTGCTTGACCTGGCCGAGGTCTCCCCCAACCGGCGCTGGGCCGCCGTCATCCGGATGGAGGCCGGGCCGGGGGAGGGCCGCCGGGAGACCGAATGGCTGCTGCTGGACGTTGTTAACGGCAAGGTGGTCAACCGGGAGATCGAGGAATCCACCGGAGTTCCCCTGACGGGCCCCTTTTTCCTGAAGAAAAAAGGCGGCTGGATGGTGCTGGAAACGTCCTCAGCGGAAGTCTTCCTCTACTGATCAGTCTGGCCAAGACTAGTTCGACAAGGCAGGGCCGTCCATGTCTGTTCGTAATTGAGGGAATATGCCAGCCAGCGACCCCCGCCAGCACTCGGCGGAACATATTTTGACGTCCGTCTTCGGCCTCCTCTTTGGCGGCAGACTGACCGACACCCGGTTCAAGGGCACCAAGGTCCGCTGCGACTACCGGGTGGAGACCGACCTGCCGTTGGAGGAGATCATCTCGCAGGTCGAGTCTAAGTCAAATGAGATCATCTCGCAAAATAATGATGTCACCTTCGAGCAGATGACCTCTGAAGAAGCCGCCACCTACTGCTCCCTGCACCGCCTGCCTCAAGGGGCGCAAGATGTCCGGCTGGTGCGCATCAGCCCGGAGGCGATCACCCCCTGCAGCGGACCGCACGTAAAGAACACCTCGGAGATCGGGAGGCTGCACATCCGCACCTGGAGCTGGGCCGGACCCGGGCTGGTGAGGCTGACCTTCGTGGTGGAATAAGACAAGGGGGCTCTGGAAAAAGCGCCCATCCTTAAACGACAAGGAGGACCATAGCCATGAAACAAATCAGCAGACCTGTCCTGGGCGGCGGGTGGAGCTGGTAAAGCAGTGGGTTTCCCAGGAGCATGAAGAACATTTTTCGGGGGATGTCGTCTTTCCTGGCTTTCACGGCCACCTACCTGCTGATCTATTATTTCCCATTGGCGATGATCAGGGTTCCCGGTGAGCCGGTTTCATCTTGGCTGATATCCCTGTCTGCCGCGGTGGCGGCCGGTTGGGCAGCCTGGAGGATATCCGGAAAGACCTCCCAGGGGTTGGCAAAATACGCCATATTGGGGGCAATGACCCTGGGATGGCTGGGGTTTGCGGCCGGTTTCTTCGGGCCGATGATATTCGCCCCCCAGGCCAATCAGGGCCCGTTGCTGGGCATCTTCATCACCGGCCCGCTTGGTTTTATGGCCGGGGGGCTGGGTGGCCTGTTCTTATGGCTGATCCGGCGCAAAAGCAAAAACAACGGGTAGCCGGGCGAAAACCTTCCCGATAAAGGAAACCCAGATGGCCAAACTAAACTGCCCCAACTGCGGGGGCTCCTTCAGCGGACTGATCTGCGACTACTGCGGGGCCCTGACCGGCACCACCCTGACCGTGGCCGAACAGCGCCAGGCTTTGGAGGAGCTGCACTTCCTGATCGCCAAGAGCCCCCGGGGGCGTCAGGTGGCCCTTATCAAGAACGGCTACCTGCCCGACGACACCGCCCCATTGATAGATGCCGGCCTGAAATGCATGTCCCTGCTTGACGAGGACGAGATCAATTCGGACCGCAGCGACTCGGCCGCCCGGCGCCTGGAGGCGATCTGGCCAAGCTTGACCTCCGGCCCCGGGATGCCGAAGCCAAGAAGGCCCTGCTTATCTTCGGGGAACGGCTGGAACGGAACACCCTCAAAAGAGCCGGGACACCGCCCTGGGTTTTGCCCTGATCGGGGGAGGCCTCCTTGGCCTCGTTCTCCTGATCTGGTGGATCTTCCGGCGGTAATCCATTAACCATCGAAGAAGGATTGAGCCATGCGCTGGTTGATAGGCAGGATGCCCCCCTCCCTTTTGCTGGCCGCCCTGCTGCTGGCCGGCTGCGGGGTCAAGACCGACTGCACCACCGCCCGGGACTTCATCAAGTCCTATGCCCGGGCCCACCAGAAGGGCGACGTCCAGGCCATCATCAAGATGAAGGCCCCCCTGGGCCTGCTGGAGGGGATGGACATCGACCCGGCCCTCAAGGAGGAACTTGAGGGGTACAGCCTGGACCGGGAGCGGGAGGAGCTGAAGCAGGGATTCCGGGACGGCGACCGTTGGCTGACGGCCTGGAAGAACACCGAGTATAAGTCCGAACAGGACCATGGGGACTACCTCCGGGTGGAGGTGCTGGTGGGCGGCCACCCCTCCTCGGTGGTGCTGGTGCGGGACGGCGAGTTCCTGAGGATCCACCCCCGGCCCAGCTGGTTCGACTGACAACCGCCAGATAAAGCAGTGAAGCCGCCCGCCTTAAATCCGCTGCACCGATACCGCCCCCGAGTCCTTTGGATTGGCGGGGAAGGCGGAGCCTTTTACCCGGCCCGGCTGCACCTGGACTTCCTGGAGGTCTTCTTCCGTCAGGGCCGGTGGGCCGAGGCCGAGCAGATCTGCCGGCGGGGGGTCGAGTCCTGCCAACAGATGGGCGACGACTATCACCGGGGCCTGTTCCTCAATCAGCTGGGCAACATCCTCTCCTACCGGGGCCTTCGCCACCAAGCCATGGAGGCCATGGAGGAGGCCCACCGGATCCTGTCCCGCAATCCGGACGACATCATCATGGTCTCGGTGCTGTACAACCTGGGCTACGCCTGCGAACATTTCGGCGACCTGGACAAGTCTTTGCAATACTACTCGGCCGGGCAGGAGCTGGCCCGCCGGCTGGGGGAGGCCCATTCGGAAAACCGGGCCAACGGCAACATCGGCATCATTCATGCAATGCGGGGCGATTACCAAACCGCCCTTAAATATTTCAACCGGCTGCTGGAGGCCTCCCTCCGGCTGGAAGACCTGGCCGGTGTGGCCCTGGCCCACGGCAACCTGGGGCTGGCCCTGCTCTATTCCGGGAACCCAACCGAGGCCGAAAGCCACCTTCAAAAGAAACTGGAGCTTTCACTTCAGATGGGCGACCGGCTGGGCATCTGCCAGGCCCTGGGCAGCCTGGGAGACCTGCGGGCCTCCCGGGGGGACTTTCCTGGGGCGCTGGAAAGCTATTCCCGGGCCCGCCGGCACGCCGAAGCCATGGACAACCTCAACCTGATGGTCACCGCCGACGAGAAATCCGGGGAGATAATGATGCGGCAGGGGTGCTATCGGGAGGCAAGCGAGATGTTCCTGGGCGCTATCTCCCTGGTGGAGGGGCACGGCTCCCGGCTCTCCCTCCCCTCCCTGTGGCAGAAGGCCGGGGACTGCTACGGAAAGATGGGCCAGCCGGAAAAGGCCGAAGAGGCCTTCGCCCGGTCAATCGCGGTGGGTACCGAGGACAATCAGGAGCCATTCTACATGGGGGCCTACCGGGGCCTGGCCCGGCTGGAGCTGGCCCGGGGCAACCTCGAAGCGGCCAAATTATACTGCCGCCGGTTCATTGAGCTGGCGGAAAAGTATCACGACCGGCAATATTCCTTCGAAGGCCGGGTGCTGGAGTGCCTGATAGGCCGGGAAACAGACTCGGATGCGGCCGAGGCCGCCCTCTCCGCCCTGCTGACCCAGGCCGGCTCGCCCGAAAACCAGGCGGAGGTGCTCTACCGGCTTTGGGAGATTCGAAAGGGTGAGCCGGACCGCCGGAAGGCCCTTGAGGCCCTGCGGCTGGCCCATGAGGGAAGTCCCTCGGCCGAAAACCGGTCCCGGCTGGAGGAACTGGGCGAGCACCCGCCGACCGATTGAGCGAAAGTTCTGACCAAACATCTATGGCCGCTGTAAGGGACACATCCGATAGCCAAACCGGGATTTCCAAATATCAACCCCGCCTTTTATGGATAACGGACGGCCAAGGCTTCTATCCCTATCAGGTGGTGATGAAACGGGCAGCCCTGCTGGTCACCATCGGCGAATGGGCCGAGGCCGAATCCCTGTTTGCGAAGAACCTGGCCCGGGTCAGGGCGGCCCAAAGGGAGGAGCTCCTCCCCGAAGCCTGTCTGAAGCTGGCCGACATCCTGGAGATGCGGGGGCAGACCCAACGGGCCCTGGACCTGGCCGGAGAAGCCGGAGAAATTTGCCGCGCCAGGAATGACCAGCCGGGCATCCGGAAGTATTATTCGATGATGGGCAAGATATACAACCATTTGTCGGATTATCGGAAGTCCCTGGAGTTCCTGGGCCGGGAACTTGAACTGGCCCAAAAGGGGGACGATGGCCAGGCGGTGGCCGACATCCTGGGCAACATGGGGATATCATACTACTGGCTGGGGGAGCCCGCCAAGGCCCTGGAGATGTTTGAGGTTGAGTTAAGCCACGTCAAGAAAACCGGCAATCCCCAATCGCTGGGCAATGTATATCATATGATCGGACGGGTCCACCGGGAAAACCGCGATTACCAACGGGCCCTCCCCTATCTGGAGCAGGCCCAGAAGCTCTTCCAAGCCACCGGAGACCTTCGTTCCATCAACATGGCCCTGGGCAGCCTGGCCGGACTATATTATTACCAGGGCCAGTACCACCAGGCCCTGGAGATGTACGACCAGCAGCTGTCCATCAGCCAGAAGATGGGCGACATCTATTTTTTGGCCTGCATCCACGGCGATATTGCGGCCATTCATTATGACTCCGGAGATTTCGAACAATCCCGCCAGCATATTCTGCAAGGGTTAAAATATGCCGAAAGCTCCGGCGACAAGACCTCCATCGCCAGCTCCCACTACCTGCTGGCCCTGCTGGATGCCGAGGCCGGGGACGGCGCCGCCGCCCTGAGTCACTTTGACCAGTCGATTGAGTTTGCCCGGCAGACTGCCAGCGGCCGGTTCTCCCCGGAATACCTGGCGGCCAAGGCCTGGTCCTGCTACGAGCTGGAGATGTTTCGGCAGTCCGAAGAGACCTGCCGGGAGGCCCGGGAGGAAGCCCGGGAACACGGGCGGCAGGACATCCTGGAAAAAACCCAACTCCTGTCCGACCTGCTGGAGCACCCCAAGGACCCGGCCGGGGTGGAAGCCCGGCTGCGGGAGCGGGCCGGGGGACTGCCGGACCAGGACCCCGGGAAGGCCGAGCTGTATTATTGGCTTTGGCGGCTGGACCGTTCGGAAAAATCACGGTGCCGGGCGCTGGAGCTGTATTCAAGGCTTTACGCCGAGGTGCCCGAATACAGCCGCCTGAAGAAGATCAGGGAACTGAAAGGCCGGGGCCCGACCGTTTCAACCCATCAAGATCAAACCGATTAGGAAAGGAACGAACATGGCCAAGAACCGCAACTTCGTATGGGTCGTCCTGCTGCTGGCGGGGCTGGCAGCCTTCGCCGGCTGCGTCCCGGGTGACGGGCGCAACAACGCAGACAGGCCGGCCGGCTTCTTCTGGGGCATCTGGCACGGCTGGGTGGCCCCCATCTCGCTTATCCTCGGCATCTTCAAGAAGAACATCCGGCTGTACGAGGTTTTCAACAACGGCTGGCTGTACGACTTCGGTTTCTACATCGCGGTCATCAGCGGCTTCGGCGGGCTGTCGCTGTTCCGGCACCGCAAATCATCCTGCTGCAAATAAAGACCTCACCCCCGCCCCTCTCCTAATGCTTTAGGAGAGGGAAGCCGTAAGGCAGGGTGAGGTCGGTCAAAGAGAGGCATGGTCCCCCATGCCTCTTCTTTCTATCCCAGATATGGATTGAAATAGTCGATTTGGGCCCGGGGCATTTCCTTCTTGACCATTTTGATCAGCTCAGCTATCCCGATGGCCCGCCCTTCGGGCCGGGGCACCGTCCGGATGTACCACCAGGGATCGATGGACAGATTCCTCATCTGGACCATGTCCACCTTATATTTCAGGAACAGTTTCAAAAGGCCCTCGGCCTCCTGCTCCCGGTCGGTGTAGCCTGGAAAGACCAGCAGGTTGACGCTGACGAACAGGCCTTCGGCCCGGGCCGCCCGAATGCTTTCCAGCACGTCGGCGTAACGGTAGTTGACCGGCCGGTAGTAGGCGTCGTAGCACTTTTTCAGGGACGAATTCAGGCTGATACGCACCGAGCCCAGCCCGGCCGCCGCCAGGCTCTTGATCTTTTTGGGGCTATAGCCGTTGGTGTTCAGGTTGATGGTGCCCCTGTCGGTCCGGCTCCGGATCAGTTTGATCGCCCGGCCGATGGTCCCGGCCTGCAGCAGCGGCTCTCCCTCGCAGCCCTGCCCGAAGCTGGCGATGGGCGAGGGGGCGCCTTTCAAGTGGGGCACGGCGATGGCCGCGATCTCCTCCGGGCTGGGCACGAACGACAGCCGGTCCTGCGAGGCGCAGCAGCCCTCCTTCCCGGCCGGCTGCCACGACAGGCAGCCCAGGCACCGGGCATTGCAGGAGGGCGAGGTGGGCAGGGGCAGCTCCCAGCGCCGGTAGAAGGTGTTCTTCCCCGCGAAGCAGTGATACTCCAGGGCACAGCGGGCCAGCTGCCTTAAGAGTCGGTTGTCCGGCTCCTCCCTCAACCTTTGACGGACCAATTTGACCAGATTCCGGTCCTGCTCCGGGCTGTGCAGCTCGGGATCGGCCTTGGGGTTCTTGGCCACCAGCTTGGCCGCCCCGCAGATTCTTCCCCGGAGATCGGAAGAGCACACGTCTGAACTCCAGTCACCGAATACGAT
>CALGNM010000302.1 GCA_937958665.1 uncultured bacterium
GTTTCGTCATGCCACCAGTATATCATATTTGGTGGCTCGAATGCGACTTTACCCTAATCTTATCTCGCCCAGCAGATCGCCATACTGCGGGTTCTGCTGCATATCCTCCGGCGTGCCCTTGATGTGCATCAACACCAAGCCAGCTTTAAATTGTGCCGCCACCGCTGCCATCTCAGGGTCGAAGCGCAATCCGGAGATATCGTTGATTATGGTGGCCCCGGCCTCCAGAGCCTTTCGGGCCACCGGCGATTTGTAGGTATCTATCGATATCGGAATATCGGATCTTTTAGCTAGGGCTTCGATGACCGGCACCACTCTGGAGATCTCTTCCTCGACTGAGACCTTGGCCGCCCCCGGCCGGGTGGATTCGCCCCCGATGTCTATGATGTCGGCCCCCTGCTCCGCCATCTCCATGGCCCGATCCAGGGCCTTGTCGACCGTGTTGAACCGGCCGCCGTCGGAGAAGGAATCCGGGGTAACGTTTAGAATGCCCATGATGCGGGCTTTTTCACCAAGAGCTATATGTCCGCCCCGGAACCTCCAAATACCGGAGCCCGGCATGTCTGCCTTCATAACCCTCGCCCCTCAAAACCGACGATCATATCCGCTCCTTGATCAAGGCCAGGGCCTCCAGACGGGTGGACTCCCGCTTCATCCCGCCCCTAATGGCCGAGGTAACCACGGAAGATCCCGGCTTCTTAACCCCCCGCATGGTCAGGCACAGGTGCTCGGCCTCCACCACCACCAAAACCCCCAGCGGCTTCAGCTTCTTCATCAGCAGATCGGCGATGTCGGCGGCCAGCCGCTCCTGCAGCTGCAGCCTCTTGGCCATGGCCTCCACCACCTTCACCAGGCTGGAGAACCCGGTGATCTTGTTGCCCCGCGGAATGTAGGCAATGTGAACCTTGCCGAAGAACGGCAACAGGTGGTGTTCGCAGAGGGAATGAAAGGCGATGTCCTTGACCAGGATCATCTCGTCTTCGTTCTTGGCGGTATAGACCTTGAGTTGGTCGATGGGATCATCCGCCATGCCGGACAGGATCTCCTGATACATCCGGGCCACCCGGCAGGGGGTTTCCTTGAGGCCCTCGCGCCGGGGGTCCTCTCCCACCGCCATCAGCAGCTGGTGAACCGCCTTCTCTATGGAGGCGCCGTCGATGGCGGCCGCAGCGCTAGGCCGCTGAGGTCGGCTGGTCGGTTTTTTTCTCATCTTCTTTCCCGTTCTTGGGCGGCAGTTGCTCGCCCTTGATTATCATCTCCACTTCCTCCCCGTCCAGGCATTCCCGTTCCAAAAGAGCCTGGGAGATGGCGTGAAGTTTTTCGATATTTTCTTGCAACAACCGGCCAGCCTTCTGGTTGGCCCCCTCCACCAGAGCCCTGATCTCGGAATCGATCAGCTCGGAGGTCTGCTAGATCGGAAGAGCGTCGTGTAGGGAAAGAGTGTAGATCTAGGTGGTCG
>CALGNM010000303.1 GCA_937958665.1 uncultured bacterium
TCGTATTCGGTGACTGGAGTTCAGACGTGTGCTCTTCCGATCTAAATAATAATATACCGACCTACGGTGTTCTTCGGCCGCTCGGGCCGCCTCCTGCCGCGAGCTCCCCCCCCAATGGTGAATCAGCCTGGCCGAGGGCACCAGCCAACATTCCCATCCCTTGGCTGCCGCCCGATAGCACAGATCGGTGTCCTCCAGATACATGAAAAAACCCTCGTCCAGGCATCCGACCTGATCAAGCATCTCCCGCCTCAACAGCAGGCAGACTCCGCCCAGGGATTCCACCCGGCTGGGTCGGTCAAGTTGCAGCCCTCCCTGCAGGTAGTCCCTGGATGCCCTGTTTCCGGGCCACAGACGGGAGATGGGGGATTTCCGGGAAAAAAGGATATTGCCATAGGTGGGGAACCTTCGGTAAGTGGGCTGTTTGGTCCCATCGGGATTGAGGACCAACGGGCCGGCCATGCCAGCCTTGGGATGGGCCTCCATAAAGGATATCAGCCCGGTGAATAAGCCGCCCGTCATTATGGTGTCGGGATTGAGAAGCATCAGATAGTGGCCCCGGGAGATGGCAATCCCCTGGTTGCAGGCCGCGGCAAATCCCCGGTTATCCCGGTTGGCGATTACCGTAGCCGCAGGGAATTTTTCCTTCAGCATCTGGCCGCTGCCGTCCGCCGAACCATTGTCAACCACCACAACCTGTAGGGCATCCGATGGGCCATCCCAGCAACGGAACACCGAGGCCAGACACTCTTCAAGATACTGCCGGACATTGCGGTTGACTATGATGACACTGATATCCGCCATTCTTCTCCACCAAAGAAAATAGAGACGAACAGAATCCGTCTCCAATCGGTTCGACTAAATAAACTGGCCTATAATTTGCCCATCAGGCGCATCAGCTGGAGGCGCCATACCATCCAGGCGGCCTCGTATATTATCTTCTTAGACATCTTGGACTGCCCGACCTTGCGCTCCTCGAAGATTATCGGCACCTCCACCACCCGGAATCCCTTGTAATGGGCGTTGAAATGCATCTCGATCTGGAAGGCATAGCCATTGGACCTGATGCGGTCCAACTTGATTGCCTCCAACACCTCCCGGCGGTAGCATTTGAAGCCGCTGGTCAGGTCCCTGACCGGAACCCCGGTGACAATCCTGGCATAAATGTTGGCGAAATACGAGAGCAGAAGCCGCTTGAGCGGCCAGTTGACTACGTTGACCCCATTGAGATACCGGGAACCGATCACCAGATCGTATTCTCTTATTTTCTCCAAAAACACCTTCAACACCTTGGGCGGGTGCGAAAAGTCGGCATCCATCTCGCAGACCAGGTCATATCCCTTGTCCAGAGCCCACTTGAAGCCGGTTACATAGGCCGTCCCCAACCCCATCTTGCCGGGACGGTGGATGGCGTTGACCCGGTCATTATGGGCGCATATCTGATCGACCAGCTGGCCGGTGCCGTCGGGTGAATTATCATCGATCACCAGGACATCGAGGGCCGGGTCGATTTCAATGATCTGGCTGATAATAGGCGAAATGTTTCCTTTCTCGTTATAGGTGGGTATGATCACCAAGCACTTCATCTATCTCTCCCCAAAATCGCCAAATAAATTATCCCCGACAGAACCATTATAGCAGAAATAATGCTGATTGTTAACCCCAGAACGAAGTATCGGGAACGATAGCGGAACTCTACCTGGTGCCTACCGGCCGGCAGGGTGATAGCCCGAAAGGTGTAATTGGCCCGGTACACTTTGACCGGCATACCATCTATCCAGGCCTGCCAAGCCGGATAATGATTGTCGCTCATCACCAGTATGCCGTCCCGGTCGGTCTCGGCAGTCATTATAACCCGGTTGGGCTGATAGCTGTCAATCGACACCCGGCCTGTCACTTCATCCGACGGCACGAAGCCCACCAGGTCTTCCTCCACGATAACCGACTTGGCCGGGTTGAAACCAGGCTGCTTCATCCGTTCGAGAATTTCCTGGTCCTGGCTGATCTTTTCATAACTGCCCACCACCCAGGCCCGGGGCAAAACGTTCAGATTGCGGTAGACCCTCACTCTTCCTTGATAGCAGCTATCTGCCAGGATAAATCCCGGGTGGTTCAGGGGCTGCTGCATCAACAGGTATTTGACATTTAGAATATTCAGATAATTAGGCGACTGGAACAGGTTATGAAAATCGGGCAGAAGCCTTTTAGGGTCGGTCCCCACAAACTCGTTGTAGCGCCGCAACGGATTGGGGTGCTCTCCCCCCACCGTCTGCACCCCGAACAGTGACAGGTAGTTGCCCTGCTGGTGGACCTGCAGGGGCCAGGTCCGGTATAGTCCCGGGTCCTTCTGCAGCGTTTCAACCACCTGATCCTTGGCAAAATATTCCTGGGGTCCAGATACAATTTTTATGAACTTGGCATCCACCCGCCACAGCTCCAGAAATATCAGCAAGGCGGTAATGGCTGCCCACCATTTGAAAGGGAGCCTTCCATTGATCAACATGAGAAGAATTACTACAGCTGCCACAAGTATAAAAAATGAGACCCAGTAGCCCTTGATCATCTCCGGGTAGCTTTGCCATAAGGCCTGGGCGCCCCATCCCTTGGCGGCAAAGCCCGATAGCAGATTAACCATACCATCCCTGGCGGCCGAGAATACAAGACCCAAGACAAGCCCAACTCCCAGGGCAATCAGGAGGCCTCTTGTCAACCTCGGCTTCTCAGTGGCATCAAGCAGCGATTCTACGCCCAAGGCCGACAGGGCTATGGTTGAAAATGCCACAATG
>CALGNM010000304.1 GCA_937958665.1 uncultured bacterium
GATCGTATTCGGTGACTGGAGTTCAGACGTGTGCTCTTCCGATCTTCCTCCCGACTGATTCTTCCCTCCACGAATTCCATTGCCTCCCGGTATCCCACGGTGCGCAAACCCGGGGATTGAGCGGATAATCCTCTCTCCAATAATTCCCGGGTTTCCTGGAGTAAGCCCCGGGCTATCATTTGGTCGACTCTTCGTTCTATCCGGCCATACAGATCGGGGCGGGACCGATTGAGGACGTAAAGCTGGTATGCCCGGTGATCCTTTTCCCGCTTGCCCCTCTGCCATTGCGACAGGGGAATGCCCGAGAGCCGGTACACCTCCAGGGCCCTAACCAGGCGATCCCGGTCATTTTGCTTGATCCTGGACGCAGCCAGGGGATCCACCCGATCCAGCATCTGGTGCAAGGCCGGGACGCCCTTCTGCTGGGCCAGATCGGAGAGTTCTTGGCGGATGGCCGGATCGGCCGGAGGTATCGGCGAAAGCCCTTCGATAAGTGCCTTGAGGTATAGACCCGATCCCCCTACTATTACATAAGGGATGCCTTGGCGGTCTAGCTGGCTCATCACCTCCCGAGCTCGGCAAACGAAGGCGGCCGCGCTATAAGGCTGGTTGGGCTCCAGGACATCCAGCAGATGGTGTTTGATCGTGGAAAGTTCCCTCGGCTCGGGCTTGGCGGTCCCGATATCGAGGCCCCGATATATCTGACGGGAATCGGCCGATATGATCTCGGCCCCTAGTCGGTTGGCCAGCATCAGTGACAGGCTAGTTTTGCCGCAAGCAGTGGGTCCAGCGATGATGATTACCGGGCGGTTGGTCATACCCGGCCGAATCTCCGTTCCAACTCGTCCAGAGTCAGCTTGATGACCGCCGGACGGCCGTGGGGATCCAAATAGGGTGTGCTGGTGGCAAACAGCCGGTCGATCAGCCGGTTCATCTCTTCCTGGCTCAAAGGTTTTCCGGCCTTTACTGCGGCATGGCAGGCGAAACTGCGAGCCAGGCGTTCGGCCGGCTGGAGGGAAAGGGACGGGGGCAGGCAAAGCTCGTCCAGGATGGCAAGGACCAGCTCGCCTCCATCCACCTGGCCTCCCGCCGCAGCCGGCAACCCTTCGATGATTATGGTGCTGCCGCTGAACCTTTTTATTTCGAAACCCAAGCGGGTGAAGGTTCCCTCGAACTGCTCGTAGGACAGCAGCCGCCCCGGGGTCAACTCCAGGGATACCGGGAACAGCAGCTGCTGGGAAGCGCCTCCCCCCTGGGCCCTCAACAATTCCTCGAACAGGATCCTCTCGTGGGCCGCGTGCTGGTCCACTATGATGATGCCGTTTTTAATGGCGGCGAATATGTAACGGTTGTGAACCTGCCAGTGATTGATCAGGGTGGCTGATTCCCGGGGAGATTCAGCCGGCGGAAAAAGGCTGCCGGTGCTGGCGGCTTCGATTCCCGAGGGGGCGGGGATGGTCCGGAATTCGCCCCGAAGCTCCAGGATGGCGGCCGATGACAAGTCCTGTGAATCCGGGGCAGCTGAAGGCCTTGATTCCTCTTGGCTGCCGTAGAGCGCCCGCTGCACCCCTATCCGGACAGTGTTGAATACCAGCCCTTCATCTCGGAATCTGACTTCCCGTTTGGCCGGATGAACATTAATGTCCACCTGAAGCGGGGAGATATCTAGGAAAAGCACGAAGGCGGGATGCCGGCCCAGCAGCCCGGGCCCGTAGCCCTGGTAGACCGCCGAGGAGACCAGCCGGTCTGATATCCGTCGTCCGTTGACGAACACGTACTGGTCGCGGCGCCGGGGTAGCAGGCTGTCGGGCTTCAGCAGAAAGCCCTGGACCCGCAGTGGCCTTTGGCCATATTCCATCGGGACCATCCGACCGAAGGTCTCGGCGCCTAGGATGTCTTCCAGCCGTTGCTCCCGGCTTCCGGCCTGATAGTAAAAACCTTCCCGTCCGTCGATCACCAGCCGGAAGGATACATCGGGGTGGGCCATGGCCTGACTGGCGGTTTCCTCAGCCACCTTGCGGCTCTCAGTCAGCTCGGCCTTCAGGAATTTGCGGCGGGCCGGGACCTTGCCAAACAGCTCTTCAACCCGGACGGTGGTCCCCCGGCTTCCTGCCTCGGCCCGCTCCCGGGCTATGCTGCCGCCGTCGCTTTCCACCAGCCAGGCCGAGCTATCGCCCTCCCGACGAGATAAAATGCTCAACCGGGAGACAGAGGCAATGCTGGGCAGGGCCTCGCCCCGGAAGCCATAGCTGGCAATGTTCATCAAGTCGTCATAAGATCGGAAGAGCGTCGTGTAGGGAAAGAGTGTAGATCTCGGTGG
>CALGNM010000305.1 GCA_937958665.1 uncultured bacterium
CGATATCGTATTCGGTGACTGGAGTTCAGACGTGTGCTCTTCCGATCTAGCCCGCCCATCGGCTTTTTCTTGAAGGTCTGCTTTCTTATATCCAGCGGGGTCAGCTTCATGGCTGCTCCTCCTAATGTTTTCAATGCATCTTCAGGCGGTAGCCGTATTCAACCAGGCTGGCTGCCAGGAATTGCTTGGCGAAGACGACGGCCAGAACGGCGACCATGGGCGAAAGGTCCAGTCCGATACCCTTAAGGGGCAAGATCCTCCGAATGGGGTCCAGCACCGGATCGGTCAGACGGCCAAGCAGCCTGACTATGGGATTGAACGGATCCGGATTGACCCAGGACAGCAGGGCCCGGATGATGATCACCCACAGGTAGATATCCAAAGCCAGTCCCAGGGCCTGGCCAGCGGCTATCAGCAGATTTGCCAAAAGTAGCATATGCCTCTTTTCGATTTCCGGCCGGGGCGGTCAGCCCCGGGCTCCAAAGATGGCGCTGCCCACCCGGATCATGGTCGATCCCTCCTCGATGGCGATCTGATAGTCGCCGGACATCCCCATGGAGAGATGTTTCATCTCGATGTTGGGCAGGGCCTGGTCCCTAATCTGTTCGAACAGCGTTCTCAGCATCCTGAAGGTGCCGCGGATCCGGTCATCATCATCCGTCAGCGGCCCCACCGTCATCAGCCCCAAGACTCTTACCCCCCCGATCGCCCCGATTTTCCGGATGCCCCCCCCGACCACCTGGGGTGCGAACCCATATTTCTGGGGCTCGCCCGAGGTGTTGACCTCCAGCAGAACGTCCTGGACTTTACCCTGCTGCAGGGCCCGGCGGCCAACCTCGGCGGCCAGCTCCACCGAGTCGATGGAGTGGATCAGGGAGAACATCTCGACAGCTTTCCTGGCCTTGTTGGATTGCAGGTGTCCGATCAGGTGCCATTCAACCTTGTCGCCAATATGCCGGTATTTTTCGGAAGCCTCCTGGACCCGGTTCTCCCCAACGATTCCGATGCCCAGGGAGATGGCCTGCTCGATGGCGGCAACCGGGCAAGTCTTGGTCACCGCCACCAAGACCACCTCGCCGGGGTCACGGCCCGTCCTCCGGCAGGCCGAGGCTACATTCAGGCGGATTTGCTCCAGGTTTCGCCGCATTTCCTGCATAACATGTAATTATATCCCATCATTCGGGCCATTGCAATATAAAAATGCCAATCAGTTGGCGGTCTGTCAAGCACCTTTTATGCTTGACTATGGAGGTTTTTGGGATTAGAATTATAATTAAATGTTTGGGCTTCCAGCCTTTGTTTCCTAAACGCCCAGGCCGATAATCACAAACCCAGCCAAGGATAATGCCGCATGGCCAAATTCTACCGGGGCAAGCTGCCTCTAAAACTGACCCGCCGGTCGCGACGGACCCTTCACCGGGTTCTCTTCGGGCTGGGGGTGGCTTTTATATTCATGTTCGGCTTCGCATCAGGCACCTTCGCCTTCTACAGCCGGGGCCTGCCATCCACCCGCACCCTCCAGGAGGTCCAGCCCAAGCAGGGCACCCAGGTGTTCGACTGCCACGGCCAGCTGATCCACGAGTTCGCCGAGGAGAACCGGATAGTGGTACCGCTGTCCCGGATCCCCAAGCCGCTGATCGACGCTACCATCGCCATCGAGGACCGCAGCTTCCGCTCCCACTGGGGGGTGGATGTCTTCGGCTATGCCGCAGCCCTCAAGGATTATGCCCTGCGCCGCAGCAAGAGGCTGCGGGGGGCCTCCACCATCACCCAGCAGCTGGCCCGCAACCTGTTCTTGACCCAGGACCGGACCCTGTCCCGCAAGATCGCCGAAGCCATTTTGGCCCTGAAGATCGAACGGCTGTTCTCCAAGGACGAGATACTGGAGCTCTATTTCAACCAGATCAACTACGGCCACGGGGCCTACGGGGCCCAGACCGCCTCGCTGATGTACTTCGGCCGGGATGTCGACAGCCTCAGCCTGGACCAGGCCGCCCTGCTGGCCGGCATGCCCAAGGGTCCCTCGATCTACTCGCCCTACTCCCACCCCGAGGCGGCCCTGAAAAGGAGGAACACGGTGCTGGAGGCCATGGCCTCCACCGGGGCCATCAGCCGGGAGGAGGCCGAGGCCGGCAAAAAGAAACCGGTCGAGGTCAGGCCCCGGGAGCTCCGCCTCAACGACGCCCCCTATTTTCTGGAGGAGATCCGCAAATACCTGGAATCCCGCTACGGGGCCAACGCCATCTATCAGGGCGGCCTCAAGGTCTACTCCACTCTGGACCTGGAGCTCCAGCGGGGCGCCAACGCAGCGGCCGAGAGCGTGATGGTGATGCTGGAGGACCGCTACGGTTTCCAGCAAAAACGCCGGAACTTCAAGCTGCCTAAAAACGAGTCCGAGACCGCCAACACCCCCTATCTGCAGACCGCCCTGCTGGCCCTGGACCCCCACAACGGCCATGTCCTGGCCATGATCGGCGGGCGCGACTTCCGGGCCAGCAAGTTCAACCGGGCCACCCAGTCCCGGCGCCAGGCCGGCTCGGCCTTCAAGCCGTTCATCTACACCGCGGCGGTGGACAACGGCTTCAACCCGGGCGACGTGATGCTGGACGCCCCGGTGGTCGTCGAGGACGACGGATCCGGCAACCCCTGGTACCCCCGCAATTACGACGGCAAGTTCGACGGCCCCACCACCCTGCGCCGGGCCCTGGCCCTGTCCAAGAACCTGGTGGCGGTCAAACTGATCCAGGCGGTCGGGCCATCCACCGTCATCAGCTACGCCCGCAAGATGGGCATCCGGACCCCCCTGCCGGCGGTGCTGTCGCTGGCCCTGGGCTCGGCCGACATCTCCATGATGGACATGACCTGCGCCTACGGGGTGTTCGCCAACCGGGGGATAAGGGCCGATCCGATGATGATCTTGAAGATAATGGACAAGGACGGCCAGCTGCTGGAGGAGAACCACCCCTTCGTGGAGGAGTCATTGAAGCCCCAGACCGCCTACGTGATGGCCAACCTGCTCCAGACGGTGGTGGACCACGGCACCGGGATCGCCTCCCGGTCGATGGGCTTCACCCGGCCGGCCGGCGGCAAGACCGGCACCACCAACGACTATACCGACACCTGGTTCATCGGCTTCACCCCCGACCTGGTCTGCGGGGTGTGGGTGGGGTTCGACCAAAAGAAGACCATCGCCGAGGGAGCCACCGGGGCCGGGCTGGCCCTGCCGATCTGGGCCCGCTTCATGAAGCTGGCCACCGACAGCCTGCCGGCCAAGGACTTTCCGGTTCCGGCCGGGATAACCTCGGTGGCCCTGTGCACCGAGTCCGGCCTGCTGGCCACCCCGGCCTGTCCCAAGCCCCGGGCCGAGATCTGCATCGCGGGCAACGCCCCCACCCGCAGCTGCGACATCCACCGCCTGCAGAATCTGGACATGCAGAGCCGGGACTACAACTTCGAACTGCTGGACAAGGGCGCCATGGACGACCCCTTGCTGAAGCGTTGAAAAGGTGATTGGAATGCGAGACCGAAAAGCGCTGATCCGGGAATACAAGCAGACCCCCACCCCCATGGGGATCATCCAGATCCGCAACACCGCCAATGGGAAGATATTCCTGCTGGCCGCCAAGAACATCCCCGGCATCATCAACAGCCAGCAGTTCAGCCTGAAGAACGGCTCCCACCCCAATTCCGAATTGCAGGCCGAATACAACAGCCTGGAGCCCGGCGGCTTCGCCTTCGAGGTGCTGGACCGGCTGGAGCCCAAGGAGGGGGCGGGGTACGATTACAACGCCGATCTGAAGGCCCTGGAGCAGATGTGGCTGGAGAAGCTTCAGCCTTATGGAGACAAGGGATACCACACCAAGCGGTAACCGGACCCCGGGAATCAGGCATCAACCAAAGATGATAATGGAGCAACCATGAGCCCAACCATCAAAAGGCTGGCCTTCGGGCTGGCGATCCTGGCGATGTCGGCCTCGGGAGCCTACTGCGGACAATGGCTTTTGGATGCCGAGGCCGGGGCGGCCTTCACCGGCTACAACGACGTTAGGATTCCCAGCGACAGCGGGACCTTCTTCTCACTGGCCGACGACATCGTCCCCTCGGCCGCCCCCGCCCTGCGGCTGCGGTTTGGAGCCAGCCGGGGACGTCACTCCCTGTTCGCCCTGGCCGCCCCGCTGACCGTGCGGGGGGAGGGAACCCTGGCCCGGGATATCCTTTTCCACGGGAAGCGCTTCCCGGCCGGGACGGCCATCAACTCCAGCTACCGTTTCGACTCCTACCGCCTCACCTACCGTTACCAACTCAAGGATGGACAAAGGCTCCGCCTGGAGGCCGGGCTGACCGCCAAGGTTCGCAGCGCCGACATCACCCTGATGAGCGACTCGGCCTTCGCCCGCCGTAGCGACCTGGGGGTGGTGCCGCTGATAAACTTCCTGGCCGACTATTCCCTGGACGAAAGATCCGGCCTGCTGGCCGAGGGCGACGCCCTATGGTCCCCTTACGGCCGGGCCGAGGACGTGCTGGTGGCCTACCGCTATCGCCCGGCGGAGAACTACGCCTTTCGGGTGGGCTACCGCCTGCTGGAGGGCGGGGCCGACGGCGGGGGAAAGGTCTATACCTTCTCCATGTTCCATTACCTGACCACCGGAGTGGCGGTGGAGTTTTGAGCAATATACGCAATAGTTGCGTTAATCACCCCATTTGGGGGTGGATGTACGTAATAATAACGTAAGGGTAAAGTCGCATTCGAGCCACCAAATATGATATACTGGTGGCATGACCAAACGACACAAATGTCCACGGTGTGGAACGTGGGAAAGCTACGTCATAAGGCATTCTAAGCGACGTTGTCAGCGCTGCAAATACGAGTGGAAACCAGGGGCATTACCCCTTCGAATATCGGCATCGCTGTGGCATCGGTTTCTGATGCTGATTTTTCGAAACGAAACGGTCCCGGAGATCGCCCGGCAAACCGGACTTCATCGGCAACGAATTTATCGGGCATTGCTCCATGTTCGGGTCGTGATGGCTACCGATACCCCACCGGTGTTCCGGGGAACTGTCGAGGTTGACGAAACCTACCGGGGCGGCTAGTGGAAGAACAAACGCCTCTCAGAGCGGTTCAAGGGGACGAAACTGTGTCGGGGCACCTCGAAAGCGCCAGTATTTGGCATCTTTTGTCGCAACGGCAAGGTCTGGGCCCAGGTGGTACCCGATACCGAGGCCAGAACGCTGCAAGCATTGACACTCAAGCGTGTCCGCCGGGGTTCGACCATTTGCTCCGACACTTGGAAGAGTTATACCGGAATCGCCCCTAAAGGGTATGTATACCGCATCGTCAAACACGGCCAAGGGCAGTACTCAAACGGCAAAGGAACCCATATAAACGGCCTGGAAGGGTTCTGGGGATACCTCAAGCGCAAGTTGGCTGACAAGGGTGGAATTAGACGGGAACGATTCCGCTATACTTAGCTGAGTACGTCTGGAGGGACAATCATCGGTCCTTGACACCAGAGCGCAAAACAAGTAGGATTCTGACCCTTCTCCGGTCGAAAAAATACCTAAAAGTTAGTGGCTAAAGTGCGACTATACCCAAACCGAATAGATAAATTTCTTCCTTCAAATAGTGAATATTCAAATATAGAATTGTTTGAAAGTTCTATTCCATTATATGGATTCTTATAACTTTATTAATTAGGAGATGGCATGATACATAATTTTAGGCTATCCGCCATATCATTCATTATTGTAACTTTGATTACATCTTCATTATATGCACTTAAACCGGAAAAAAAATACAAAGCAATCCCTTCGGATTTTGGAATCATTTACAAAGAAGTCGCTTTTCAAACTAGTGACGGCTATAAAATAAAGGGATGGTTTATACCAGCTCAAGACACTTGTGGAATAGCCAACTCAATTATCGGGCGACTATTGCCAGTTCCTCCAGAAATGAAGCCCAAAGCAAGGCAATATTCACTGTTAGATAGTTCCCCAAAGCCCACTATTGTAATATGTGACGGCGATGCCGGAAATATGACATATCTTATTTTTTATGCTTATCATTTTTTTGTACGGGGTTATAATATCTTGCTTTTTGATTGGCGTGGTTTTGGCGAGAGCGCAGATTGGAATATTGAACAGGATAGATTATGCTACCCTCAATTCATCAAGGATTATGACGCCGCCATCAATTTTATAAAACAGCAGCCAGAAGTTGACACCTCCCGGATAGGTGTTATGGGTTTTTCTACCGGGGCCTATTTGTCTTTCGCCATCGCCTCTAAAAGAAGGGATATTGCAGCCTATGTTGGCAGAGCCTTATTGACCTCTTTTGAAGATGTTTTATCAATATTGAAAAATACCGACCCTGACAGAAATTTTATGGCCCCGGAGAATTATCCTGATGAATTACTTCCTATAAATGCCGCCGTAAATATAACTATTCCAGTCTTTTTGATTGTAGGGGAAAACGACCACCGCACCCCGGTTTGGATGTCAAACAATATTATGTCCAAATTAAAAGGCCCTAAAGAATTATGGATCGTGCCTAATGCTGAACACGGTGGTATTAAAGATCGGAAGAGCACACGTCTGAACTCCAGTCACCGAATACGATCT
>CALGNM010000306.1 GCA_937958665.1 uncultured bacterium
TCTCCAGCCATCCGGAAAGGCTTTCCGGAATACCGGCCGATGTCCCCTGGGATGACGCCCAAAGACTATTTAAAAAAGAATACCTGGAAAGGGCCTTGGATTACCACGGTTGGAACCAACGGCAGACCGCAAAAACATTGAAAATTCAGCCAACATATCTATCCAGGCTTATAAAAGAGTTAAATATAACAAAGCCATAAATTATATATATATATAACATTATTTGTGATAACTTATAATTTAATAATCTATCACCTATTTTCATATTTATAACTCTTTGCAAATTAAATTGTTATGTTGGTTTTAATTTGGCATTATAATTGCATGAGAATTATATGTCAACATCACAATAACAGCGACTAATATGTTCAAAACCAGCGATTTCCCAGAGCTCAGCCTGTTCATCAAAGATACCGTGGATTGTTTTGAAAAATGGAACATTCTGATGCATTATAGCCGGCAGCCCCGGGCCCAGGAGAACGTATTCAGCCTGGCCCAGATGACCGGACGTCCGGAGGGGTCGGTCAAGAAAGCGGTCGATGATCTGCTGATGCAGGGCATATTATATTCCGGACAGGAGGGTGGCGATGAGTTGCGTCTGTCCACCGAAAAGGCTCCCATATTCGAAAAACTAAAACAGGGGCTGGATGACAAGTCGGCCCGCCTGCGGCTGCTGATGGTGGCCGTGGAGACCATAAGGACCAAGGGAACAAAAGATAAGGGGGACAATTAGATGAAAAAAATGTTGTTGGCATTGCTGTTGGCGGCGCTCTGGGCCCTGCCGGCCTTGGCCGCCCAAGACACGGTGAGAATCTTCCTGTGGGACAACGACGCCGGGGAGACCGCCCAACAAGCCCCGGCCGCAGTAATGGACGACAGTTATAATTCCCGCTATGTATGGGCCGATAGCCGGGACGGCAACCTTAACATCTATGGCCGGATCTGGTCGCGTAAGCTCGATCCCGTAACCGGCACCTTCCTGGCCAACCGGGTGCAGGTGGATGAGCACCAGCAGGACCAGCCCGATGTGGCCGGCACCGTGAGAGATTTCTTCTTCGTGGTCTGGCAGGACACCCTGCTCAAGGGCGGTGAGCCCACTCAGCCTTTTGTTCGCAAATTCGACGGGCTGGGAAAACCGATGTCCGACGAGGTTAGGGTTACCGAGAAGCCCTACGGCAACGCCAAGTATCCCAAGGTCGCCGTCAACAAAAGGACCCAAGATTTCGTGGTGGTCTGGCAGGACAATCGTGACGGGAACTGGGACATCTGGGCCAGGCTGTTCGACTACAAGTTGGAGCCTCGCACCGGCGATATCAAGATAAATGACGACGGACTCAAGGTCCCCCACATCCTGCCGGCGGTCAGCTTCACCGAGGCCGGGATAGCCATAGTCTGGCAGGACAACCGTGACGGGGCCAGCAAATCAGATATCTACTACCGCTACTTCAAGCCGGACCTTTCCCCGGTAACTTCCGGCAAGCGGGTCAACAGCGATTTGGAAAGGTTCCATGTCACGCCATCGGTGGCCGCTTCGGACACCGGGTACTTCACCGTGGTCTGGCTCAGCTTCCAGAACCACCTCTACGGAGATGTATACGCCCAGCGCTTTTACCCCGATGGCTCAGCTAATCAGACCAACATCAAGGTCAACCTCTCGTCTGACCCGGTGGCCTGCCGGATCCCCACCGTGGCCATGGGCACGGACAACGTTTCCTTCTGGACCAGCTGGGCTGACTCCTCCAGCAGCACCTACCGCTATCAGATCAGGGCCAGGTATTTCGACCGTAACGCGAGGTTCAATCCCACCGTCAAGGTGGT
>CALGNM010000307.1 GCA_937958665.1 uncultured bacterium
GATCCATTTTATTCATCGCCCCTCCCCTGTATTCATTTTCTGATTTCCCCTCATCAGCAGAACCCTATTGCTGATTGCCCGGCTTTCAGGTTGTCATTGGTTCGTGCACCCGCCTTATTTTGGCCCCCAGTTTCTTCAGCTTGCGCTCCCAACTCTCGTAGCCCCGGTCAAGATGATAGACCCGGTTGACCTCGGTCCGGCCCTCGGCCTTGAGGCCGGCTATCACCAGGGCTGCCGCGGCCCGCAGGTCGGAGCCCATCACCGGAGCCCCGGTCAGCTGGGGCAGACCCCGGACCACGGCGCTCTTGCCCTCGATCTTGATGTCGGCCCCCAGCCGCTGGAGCTCCAGAACGTGCATGAATCGGTTCTCAAAGATGGTTTCGGTCAGCACCGAGATGCCGCTGGAGACTGTCATCAGGGCCATCAACTGGGGCTGCATATCGGTGGGGAATCCCGGATAGGGGGCTACCGCCAGATCCAGGGGCTTGAGCCGGCGGCGGGCCTCCACCGTCACCAGGCCGTCCCCGGCCGCCACCCGGACCCCCATGGCCCGGAAGGCCTCGATCACCGCCCCCAGATGGTCCGGCCGGCAGTCCTCGATGGTCAGGCAGCCCCCGCTGATGGCCGCGGCCGCCATCAGCGAGCCGACTTCGATCCGGTCCGGGATCAACCGGGTTTGGGACGGCTGCAATTCCGCCACCCCCTCAATGCTGATCACCGGCGTCCCCGCCCCGCTGACCGAGGCCCCCATGGCATTGAGCATCTCGGCCGTGGCCTCCACCTCCGGTTCCCGGGCGGCCGACTCGATGACGGTGGTGCCCCTGGCTAGGCAGGCGGCCATCATCACGTTGATGGTGGCCCCCACCGAGGCGCCATGGGAGCCGGCCAGGTCGATCCGGGCCCCTTTCAGCTGTTTGGCCTGGGCCTCCACGTAGCCGTGGACGATCTGGATCCTGGCACCCAGGGCCTCCATCCCCTTCAAGTGAAGGTCGATGGGCCGGGCCCCGATGGAACAGCCTCCGGGCAGGGACACCCTGGCCCGCCCGAACCGGGCCAGCAAGGGGCCCAGTACATAGTAGGAGGCCCGCATCTGCTTGACTATCTCGTATTCGGCCTGGCATTTGAGCTTGTCCGGCACCCGGATCGCCATCCGGCCATCCCCGAACTCGGCCTGGGCCCCCAGCCTGGTCAGCAGGCGCCGCATGGTCCGCACGTCCATCACATTGGGGACGTTGGTCAGCACCGATTCCCCGGGGGCCAGCAGGCAGGCGGCCAAGGCCGGCAGGGCGGCATTCTTGGCCCCGGAGGCCCGGACCGTCCCCTGGAGGGCACGCCCCCCCTCGATCACGAATTTATCCATGCGCCTCCCTTTAATTCAGCGACGCTGCGGGTTGGAGGATGCCCGACAACAGGGTCATTTCTTGTCCCCGGGGATCGGCTCGGCCTCATCTATCAGCATCACCGGGATATCGTCCTTGATGTTGTAGCCCAGCCGGCAGGTCCAGCATATCAGCTTGAGCTCCTGGGGCCGGTATTCCAGTTCGCCCTTACACTTGGGGCAGGCTAAAATCTCCAGCAATTTCGGATCCAACATTTAACATCCTCCCTTGTTTTGGTGTGCCTTAAATATAGGATGGCTGGGCCGGCCATTACCCGGCCGGGATTTCCGCACTGGGCAGGCCGTACTTCTCCCGCAGGGAGCGGTCGAGGAATCTGGCTATCAGCTTGACGCTCTCCGCCACCTCCCGGCTCATCGAGGCCTCCAAGTGTATCCGCCCGGCCTGGATGCCCAGGGCGATGACCCGGGACCCGGCCACCTTCTCCAGATAGCTGCCCAGGAATGACAGCGGCATGGTGTGGGTTGAATGCATCATGGAGTGCATGTCGCGATGGTCCAGAAAGGCGACTTCCCCCACTGGCCGGGACATGTCGGCGGCATCGATGAATATCACCAAGTCGGGCTTCCGCTGGCGCACCAGCCCGGAGAAATTTTCGGGGTTGGTGCCCGCCACAAAGATCTCCAGCCTGTCGTCCAGAGGGCACCCCTGCATCATCATCCTTAAGTCGCGGGCCGCCAGCGAGCCGGCGGCGTCATCACCCATCATTTCGTTGCCGATGCCGAAAATCACCACCTTGCCGGCCCCGGCCAAGGCCTGGCCCAGCTGTTCCCGCCAGTCCATAACGCCCTCCCTTATGCATAAAATGGCCGGACAAATAATGCCCGACCATCTTCAAACCCGCCTTGGGCTATTTGTAAGTCAACTTCAGCGCGCCCCGGTCGAAGGCGGCGTCCTCGAATTCGGTGTCCATATGGATGGCCTTCTTGGGGCAGACCTCGGCGCACTGGGCGCAGTGCGAGCAGCGGTCCAGGTAGAATGTCATGGAAAACCGCTTGGTCACCTTGCCGGCCTCATCGGTGGACTCCGATTCCTTGTGGATCTCCAGGGCCTCGGACGGGCAGTCCCGGACGCACATCTGGCAGCCGATGCACAAATTGGGGTCCATCACCGGCTTGCCCCGGAACCCCTTGGGCACCCCGATCTTTTGGAAGGGATATTGGACGGTGGCCGGCTTTTTAAACAGGTGCCGCAGCACCTCGGGCAGCATCGCTCCTAATCTCAGGCTCATTGCAGATACCCCTTCAAGAAGATTACGATTACCAGCTGCAGCAGGGCCAGCGGGGCCAGCCATTTCCAGCTGAAGGATACCATCTGGTCGATCCGGATCCGGGCGGTCACCGAGCGCATGGCCGCCAGGATAAAGACGATGGCCAGGGTCTTGACCACAAACCACAGGAAGCCAGGGATCAGGCCGCCGGGGAAGCCCCCCAGGAACAGGGCGGCGATCATTCCCGCCCCCACCACCATCTGGATGTCGGCCAGCAGGCGGAACATGGCCAGCTTGCGGCCCGAATACTCGGTGAAGGCCCCGCCCACCACCTCGGTCTCAGCGTGGGGGATGTCGAACGGCACCCGCTCCAGCTTGGCCTGAAGGCAGATCACCGCCACCACGAAGCCGAAGACGTTGATTAGCAGGTGCCAGGGATTGGCCTGGTAGTAGGCTGCGATCTCGGCCATCCGCCAGCTGCCGGCCATCACCGCCGGGGACAGGATGGCCAGGAACATCGGGACCTCGTAGGCGAACAGCAGGGTCAGCACCCGCACCCCGCCGATGGCGGCGTACATGCTGGCCGAGGCCCATCCGGCCAGAAAATAGGCGAAGGTGGGCAGGGACAGCAGGTAGGCCAGCACGATGATGTCGCCCTGGAAGGAGGTGGCCGACTGGACAGCGGAGCTGAAGTGCCAGACCGGCAGCAGCAGGCCGGCGGTCAGCACCGAGGCCAGGGCCAGGGCCGGCACGGCATTGAACATCTTGGCGTCGGCCTCGGCCGGGACGATGTCCTCCTTGGCCATCAACTTGACGAAGTCGGCGATGGGCTGGAGGATCCCATGGCTGCCGGTGTGCATCGGCCCCATCCGGTTCTGGAACTTGGCGTACAGCTTCCGGTCCACCCATTCCACAAAGGTGGAATATACGAACAGGAACAGCAGGCCGGGGTAGACCAGCAGATACAGGAATATTTTAAGTATGTCCATCTTAACCCCTTTATTATAGCTTTATGCCGCGTTTGCGGTGGAACTCGATCCCGTAGCGCCTCAGGCCCTCCCAGTCCATCACCTGCTCGGTGCCCTTCCGGACGTCGGAGATCACCGCCATCCGGTCGGTGCAGGACAGGCAGGGGTCGATGGCCGCCATCACGATGGGGATGTCAGCCACGTAGCCGCCCCTCAGCATGTAGAGGGTGGCCGGCCAGTTGGCCAGGGTGGGAGCCCTCACCTTCACCCGGTCCGGCTTATCGCTGCCGTTGGAACGGATGTAGTGGATGCACTCGCCCCGCTGGGCCTCGGCCCGGCTGACCACCTCGCCCTCCGGCACCTTGCGGGGGGCCTTGACCCGGATCTCTCCGGCCGGCAGGTTCTTCAGGATGAACTCGCAGATGTTGTAGGACTCCATCAGCTCCTTGGCCCGAACCACCACCCGGGCCAGCACATCGCCCCCCTCGTCGGTGACTATGTTGAACGGAATATGCTCGCCGAACCCGGCGTAGGGATCGTCCTTGCGGACGTCGAAGTCCACCCCGGAGGCCCGGGTGGTGGGTCCGGCGGCGTTCAGCTCCAGGGCCTTCTCCTTGGGCAGCTTGCCCACTCCGGCGATCCGGGCCACCAGGGTCGGCTCGGTGGCCCCGATATTCAGATAGTAGGGGGTGCGGGCCTTAAGGGCGGCGATGCCCTCCAGGGCCTTTTTGATCTGCATCTCATCAAGATCCCGGCGCACCCCGCCGAAGGTCTGCATCCCGTAGTTGACCCGGTTGCCGGAGATCATCTCCAAAATGTCCTCCACGATCTCCCGGTCCCGCCAGGTGTACATGAAGAAGGTGTCGAAGCCCACCTCATGCCCGGCCACCCCCAGCCACAGCAGGTGGGAATGAACCCGTTCCAGCTCTCCCATCAGGCAGCGGATGAACAGGCCCCGCTTGGGCGGTTCGATGCCCATCAGCTTCTCCACCCCCTGGGCGAAGACGGTCATGTGGACGTTGGAGCAGATGCCGCAGACCCGCTCCAGCATGTACAGGTCCTGGATGTAGGTCCGCTCCTCGCAGCCCTTCTCGATGCCCCGGTGGTTGTAGCCCAGCCTCAGGTCGGCGTCCACCACCGTCTCCCCGTCCACCATGAAGCGGAAGGAGGTCGGCTCCTTGAGGGCCGGATGCTGGGGCCCCACCGGCAGTATGAATGTGCTCATTCTATGGCTCCTTTCTCCCGGTTGTACTTCCAGTCCTTGCGCAGGGGATAGACGCCCTGGGGCCATTCCTCGGGCAGGACCAGCGGCCGCATATCGGAGTGGCCCTCGAAGGTGATGCCCACCAGGTCGTGGACCTCCCTTTCGTAGAAGACGGCCCCGGGATAGACCACGGTGGCGGTGGGCAGCACCGGGTTGTTCCGGTCGGTCTGCAGCCGCAGGGTCAGGGACATGCCGTTCTGGGCGAAATGGTAGAGGGCCTCCAGCTTGTCGCCGGTGTCCCGCCCGGTGATGGTGGACAGGTGGTAGAATCCGGCCTTCTCCTTGAGCACCCGGCAGGCCTCAACGGCATCGGCCTTGTCCACCCACAGCGTCATCCGGCGGGGGAAGGGATTGGTCAGCTCCCTGATCTTGCCCTTCAATCCATCCTCCAGGGTCTTTTTTATCTCCTCAAAGGTCATTTCTTTCTCCTGTATTCAGTATTCAGTATCCTGTATACCGTGAATATTGTTAACCGTTCTTAAGAGCCCCCAGCAGCTTGGCCACCCCGTCGATGATGGCGTCGGGCTTGGCGGCGCAGCCGGGCACATAGGCATTGACCGGAATCACCTTGTCCACCCCCTCCAGCACGTTGTAGCAGCCCCGAAAGACGTTGCCCGAGCAGGCGCAGGCCCCCACCGCCACCACGAACTTGGGCTCGGCCATCTGCTCGTAGATCCTCTTCAGCCGGGCGGCCTGCTGGCGGGTGACCGCGCCGGTGCAGACCAGGACATCGGCGTGGCGGGGGGTCCCTTTCAGCAGGACCCCGAAGCGCTCCAGGTCGAACCTGGGCATCAGCGCGGCCAGGGTTTCGATATCGCAGCCGTTGCAGGCCCCGCTGTTGAAATGGAGCACCCAGGGCGATGACACCCGGGACCATTTGACGAGTTTTTCTAAAGCCATAATTATATCCTTATTTTTATTAAAATCTATTTTACAACCACCATCTTCTTTGTTTCCTGATAATCACCAGATTCTAATCTATAGAAATATACCCCATTAGCTAAAATTTCTCCATTATTATCCCTACCATCCCAAGTAACATTATATATTCCTACCGATTGTTCCCGGGATACCAATGTTTTCACGACCTGTCCTAATGTATTGTATATTTTTAAGCTGACCTTGCCAGGCTGTGCCAATTGATATTTTATTGAGGTTTTGCCTGTATTGGGATTAGGATAATTCTGCATCAGATCATAGCTAATTGCAGAACTTGACCGGTTGATTCCATCGGCAAGATCATCATTCGATTTTCCAACGCAATCCCTGTCGTATTCATAAAGTGCGATTACTGAACAAACAGCATATTCACCTTGCGTTTTGGTTATGCTTACTTCAATCTGTCCATCCTTAACACAGACAGCAGGCAACCAGTGTTCCTCAGTTATCAAGGTCTTGGGCTTAACTGTTGTCTTGGCGTTAAATGTTTTATCCACAGAAAGGGTCTGTTTAATATTCGCATCCGTTTCCTGATAATAAACCACCTTTATTCTGTATTTTTTTGATGGATTCAGATTTTGTATCCTATATTTCAATTCCGTTTGGTGGTAATCGACCGAATATTCAGGTTGCAACCCATAATATAAAGCGCCATTTTTATCAACAGCAAAAGCATCGGCCCTCTCTGTACCTAAATCAATATAATAAACCGGAACAGGATCAACAGACTTTACATATGCTTTAACCAATGGGACTATGGCTTTTGATCCATTTTTACTTTCGGTCATTTCCTCGGTCCAAACCATGTAGAGTTTTGATTTTGGCCAATCTTGTTTAAAAGCAATTGAAGGATAGCGGGAAATGCCACCCTGGGCGCCGGAAATATTTTGGGTATGTAACGACCACCCATCATCATACTCTGCATTCCATATCAAATCATAATCCTTGCCATTTACATTCTTACTGTATACATATTGTCCGGCAGCAACCACAGGAAAGTCAGCATTAAGGGAATCCGCATATGATATTACCTCTTTATCAGACCATCCGCTTCTATTTTTGGATTTTTTAACTACTTGATAAATACCAGGGGCAATCTCCTCCTGCCAGACTACGGTAGTTTTATCGCCATAGGCATCAACAATCGGGTGTATGCCGTTTTCTCCCAATTCGACAAACCCACTGTTGTCTTTAAAATATACTTTCCCGGAATGGCTCCAGGCGATCTTAAGATTGCCTGTCCTATCCAAGGCCAGCGACGGCGACTTGAAAGCGGTTGTTCCGCCTTGATCTATTGGCGTTGGTGATAGTGAGTTGGAAATTGATGGATTGTAAGCGGAAATTAACACCGATGATCCGGCAACCCCTTCGTCAACCCAACCAAGGTATGAATTGTTAGTGCTCTGATCCAGCACATATGAAAGATAGGATATTTCCGTACCTTCAGGGCCGGTATAAATAAGTTGTGGTTCTTCGAAAACACCGCTAACCATTTTTGCGCTATATAGACAATTAGCATTATTCCAACAAATCGTGGGAAAATTATCGGCAGTAAGCTCTATTGCCGGATGCTCGCCTGAACCCACCACAATCGGTGTGGCCCATGTTTCGCCTTCATCTGACGAAGTTGTATAATAAACATTGTCGCCGGAAATATAAACTATGTGGATGTTGCCATTAGCATCCACCATAATTTTCTTCCCGTTGGAATAAGCTGTCGCTTCTGGTGTATTGGTTTCCGAGACAATGGGGTCATATGGATTGGGCGGGTATACGGTTATTGAGCTTGACACCGGCCCCTCCGCTAGTCCGACCACAACCCCGTCTTCCCAGATATTATAGACCCATTTCGCCGTATAGGTTTTAGGCAGAGAAACAGCATCATCAATGATGTTAGCGTAATAATAAGTCCCGCAATCAATACTTCCGGGGAAAATACCAGCCCAAGTAAATTGGCAGTACTTGGGTTTATACTTAGCTTGATCGGCATAAGGTTTATTAACGTAAGAACGCAAACTAACATCCGGCAACTCCGCTTTTGTACCCGAATAAGTTGCATTGCCGGATATTGTTGGTACCGCAAATATTGAGCCTATGGTAAACGTTGGGCTGACAGTTTCAGCGCTATAGCCCATAGCATCATAGGCAATTATTTTAATTTTGCAATTTTTCGACTCAACATCCGGTACCGTCCAGTTGAACCAGTTATAATTCAATATCGGGTTAGCACCGGAAATTATCATCCAGTTATAACCACCGTCAATAGAATAATATAAAAAGCAGTTCTTAATACCATTGGTACCACCAATATTATCTGCGGCATACCATTGTATTTTATATTGCCTGCTTTTTATTAGATAGGCACTGGACCCCGGTGAGATTACAGAAACAGTAGGCGCAGTGTTGTCAGTAGGCCACGACCAACTAGATGGATAATTAGTAGGTGCTGTAGTATATAGATCAGCACCGCCTTCTTTGTTTTCCCAACTTCCCTGGTGTGCTGGCCCCAGGGGTGCGAATTGTCCCACATCAGGCCAATTCCGCCAATCTAACGGGGAAGATACTGCTATATGGCCCCATCTTATTTTAGCATTTAACCAACTCATTTCGGGGTTTGTGTTATAATCATAATCTTCAGGACCTTTGATTATGATCGCATTAAGAGAATTATAGTGTATATATTTACTATAATCAAAATGCTCGGTTACTGTTTCATCAGCACAAAAAGGACTTATATTATTCCATTTCCCACATATTGGATAGGATGCATGTGTTCCTTCCCCACTGCCATCAAGATGCGTTGTATAACCACCCACAAAAACAACCGGGTGGGTGTTATCAATTATTTTCATATACATTACTGAAGGAAGTAGTTCTTCAATTTTTAATTTATGATGAAAATAAAAAACTACTCTCTTGATTGCTGCGCTAGTTGGGTCTTGATTTGAAATTATTACATTAATATGCTCCCAATCACCTTCATGATTATTCCAGGCATCATTAAATGGATAAAAAAACCAATACTGGATTGTAGTTTCGTTATTTTCAACAAATAAATGTGCGTATGTTGTTGCAGGGTAGTTGGATCCTTTCTCCCATGTAAAGTTTACAGAGCCACTGGCAACAGTATGTCCATTTAAATATGTATCATACCAACCGCCAGGCTGGTCATAATATCCATCGCCATTATCAGGGCCTGCATAATCGGCATGTATCCTAATATAATACTGTGCAAATGCACAGTCACTATCAGGTATCTTCCCTATATAAGAATGAGTTTCGGAAGTTGATCCGGAATAATTCCCGTTTGTAAATCTTATCCCCGTAGCGCAAGTTGCAAAATAATCAACATATAATTGCTGATAAACTCTAAACAAAGATCTTGTACAAATATATTGGCCTAACGTATTATAAAAAGATACCCATAATGTTGGCACCTTATAATAATTCCCCGTAATGCTGTTATAGCCTGTTACATAACTATTTACATGCATTATATCAACCGGCTCAGGAGCTACTCCTCTATCACTATAGGGGAGTACTATGCAGGGTTTAAACCTTTCAACCAATGCCTGCTCGACATCATCTGGCACACCATTCCCATCTGCATCTGCAGCAAACGCAGTATTTGTGGCTATTAATAGAATCAACCCGTAAAGATATATCTTCATATTTATTTTTTCCTAAAACAAGGTTTATGTATTACTAGGGCCAGCCCATGCCACAAAAGCAAGTAAACCAAAAAATATCATAATCCCTCCAACAATTGCCAATCCGATCAAAGCTTTCTTCTTTTCCTTCCGCAATTCTGCTCTTTCTCTTTCTTTGATTTTTTGGTTGATGGTATCTGCTTTTGCTGTGCTATCATTGGGTGTTTCCCTTTCAACCATAGTATTGCTGTGATAAATTGTACTATCATTCACAGCGCTCGTTTGCGTTGAATTTGCAGTGTCCATTCGGGCTTTTTCTATCGTCTGTGCTGGCAAATAATTTATGAGCAATACTAAAGAAATAAAAAAGCAAATCGTTTTTATCAATGGGTTATACATAATGAAACCTCTCTCAATATAACCTTTATTTGTTCTGCTCAATAAATACTTTTATATTCTGCAGTTTAAATATGCATCATACCAACCGCCAGGCTGGTCATAATATCCATCGCCATTATTTGGACCAGCGTAATCAGAATGCAATCTGATTAAATATTTTGCGTTTGCATAGTCGCTATCCAGGACCACTTAACTACTTTATTTTGTGCATATGATGCCTTTGGTATTAATAATACAAAAATCGTTAATAATTTGAAAACTTTCTTCATCTTTTTCCTTACATATACATTTCAAATGGCTAAATATGTTAACTCAAACCACTCAGGCCTTTACCTATAGACCAAGCGCAAAAATATAATACACCAATAATAAGCATAACAGTGAGCCCAATTAAGGCCTTTTTCTTTTCTTTACGCAATTCTGCCCTTTCTTTTTCCTTTATTTTTTGGCTAAGAGTATCTACTTTCGTTGAACTATCACTATGTGTTTCCGTTTCAATTACATTATTATTCATACTGCTTGTTCGCGTCGAACTTATAGTGTCTATTCGCGATTTTTCTATCACTTGTGCAGGCAAATGATTGATAAACAATACCAAAGAAATAAAAAAGCAACTCGTCTTCAATAATGGCTTATACATAATAGAGCCCCTTCATATAACTTTGTTTAATCTGCCCTTAATATTTTAGGCTCTGTGGTCACCACCGCTAAAGCGGGAATCCAGGTCTTTCATCTGGATACCTGCCTTCGCAGGTATGACATTTTTCTATCTATTTCAGGATCAGGGCGATGATGGAGAACCAGATCATCAGCAGATAAAAGATGCCCAGGATGGCGAAGGCCGGGGAACCCCCGGGGATGGTGGCGATCACCAGGGCCGCCACGTGCATCATGGTGAAGAACAGGGCGGCGTAGAAGAACTGGCGGTAGCCCACCTGCAGCTTCTTGCCCGGGAAGGGCTCGCCGCAGGCATACTGGCAGAGCTTGGCTCCCTCGTCCTTGAGCTTGGGGGCCATCAGGTCGCCCAGCTTGTAGAGCAGGAAGGCCGCCAGGGCGAAGATGCCGAACCCGATGAACGGGGTGATCAGTATATTCCACTGGTTGAGAATCGACATGTTGTTATCCTCGTTTATTTGCTTTGATTTGATTTCCCTTGGAACAACGCGAAATTATCTTCGGTTAATTCCGCGTATCTAGCGGGCATCCTTCTTATCCCTTGAGCTTGGCCAGGCTGCGGATGTCCAGGCTGCCGGTGTTCTTGTAGGCGTTGATCACCAGGGCCATGGCCACCGCCACGATGGACACCTCCACCACGATGAAGGTGATCACCAGGCTCTGGGAGAAGAAGGTCTCCCCCCGGTGGAACCCGGCGGTGATGAAGGACAGCACCGCCGCCTTGGCCATGATCTCCAGGCCGATCAGCAGCTTGATCATGTTGCGGCTGCTCAGCAGGCAGTAGAGCCCGATGAAGAAAAGCAGTCCCACGAATATCATGTTGATGGCTACCATAGCTTGTGCCCTCCCTCCTTGGCTTTTTCGGCCTCCAGCTTCTCCTGGGCGGTCAGCGGCTTCTCCCGGAACAGGGCCAGCACCCCGAACACCCCGCCGAAGATCACCGCGATCTGGCCCAGCAGGTCCAGGGAGCGGATGCCCCACAGGGTGGCCCCGAAGGACCGCTCGGCGTTGCCGTACCCGGCCGGCGGGTTGGAGAACAGGCCCTTCATCACCAACAGGTCGATGATCCCGAACAGCACCAGGAACAGCGGGAACAGGTACAGCGGCCAGCGGGACTCCCTGACCGCGTCCTCCTCCTTGGTCAGGGCGATGGTGGAGACGAACAGCACCGTGATCAGCCCGGCCACCACCGACAGCTCGAACACCGCGGCGTAGGGCGAATCCATCCGGTACAGCAACACCGCCAGCACCGCGCTCATGAAGGCCAGGCTCAGGGCCGCCCGCAGCAGGTCCTTGAAGAACACCGCCAGGCAGGCAAAGCCGGCCAGCATTATCAGCAGTATCAGGTTAATTATATCCATTTTGGCTCCAAAATTATGTGACGATTGGATCGTTTCCTGGTTCAGCCGGGCATTAGAATATGGTGAATCCGTTGGCCCCGATGGAATTGGTCAGGGCGATCATCCCCGGGTGGATCAGCTTGGAGGTGACCCAGGGGTAGAACAGGCCCACCAGCAGGCACAGGGCCGCCAGGCACAGGACGGCCAGCGACATGAAGAACGGGGCCTCCCTCACCCGGTCGAAGCCGGCAGCCAGCTTACCGAAGAAGGCCTTTCTCTGCATCAGCAGAAAGTACCACAGATCGGAAGAGCACACGTCTGAACTCCAGTCACCGAATACGATCTC
>CALGNM010000308.1 GCA_937958665.1 uncultured bacterium
CCAGCTGGGGGTTGATGTTGAAATCATACTCCCTGACATCGGCCAACAACGGCCGGGCCCCGCAGTGCATGATCACATTTACTGTGGCGGCAAAAGTATAGGGGGTAGTGATCACCTCATCCCCCGGTCCGATTCCCAACTGCTTCAAACACAGGAACAGGCCGGCCGTGGCAGAATTCAGTGCCACCACCTGCCGGCATCCCAGATATCGGGCGAGTTCCTGTTCAAAGCGGGCGGTCTTGGGCCCGGTGGTTATCCAGCCGGACCGCAGGCAATCAACCACCTCGTCGATTTCGTCCTGCCCGATATCTGGCGGGGAGAACGGCAGAAGCTCTTTTCGGCGGGGCCGGTTCAGATATTTGTCGTTAAGATTGGGCATGATTACGAAACGAAGGTATCGCTTTGGTTATGGTTCCAATTATCCGTGGCTCTTCCCCCGATTGAGCGGCCTCACTCAGTTCGGCCAGCAGTTCAGGAAGCTGGTCCAGCCGGGCGTGCTTGCCCCGGGCTACGTGTATCTGGGCATGTTTGGTGGAGTTCACCCCCTCCTCGGCGGTCAGCAATTCCTCGAACATTTTTTCCCCGGGACGCAGGCCGGTATAAACGATGGGGATGTCTTTTTCGGGTTCAAACCCAGACAGCCGTATCATGTCCCGGGCCAGATCTACTATCTTGACCGGTTGGCCCATATCCAAAACGAACACCTCGCCCCCCTGGCCCAAGGCCCCGGCCTGAATCACCAGCTGGACCGCCTCGGGGATGGTCATAAAATAACGCTCCATGTCAGGATGGGTGACGGTAACCGGCCCGCCGGCCGCGATCTGCTTCTTGAACAACGGGACCACGCTGCCCCGGCTTCCCAACACATTACCAAACCGAACAGCCATGAACTTGGTCTTCCCCCGCCCCACCAGGCTCATGATGACCTTCTCTGCTATTCGCTTGGTTGCTCCCATTACGCTGCTGGGATTGACCGCCTTGTCGGTGGAGATCATCACCAGGCGGTCAGTGCCGTGACGCAGACAGGCTTCGGCCAGCACCTTGGTACCGAAGACGTTATTCTTGACCGCCTCCCCGGGGTTATGCTCCATCATCGGAACATGCTTGTGGGCGGCGGCATGAAAGACCACCTCCGGATGATGGCGGGCAAAGACCTGTTCCACCCGGGGGGCATCGGTCACATCGCAGATCACCGTCTCCAAAGTCGGCCTTCCCGGTCGGGACTCCAGTTCCGAAGCAATTTCGTAGAGGCTGTTCTCCCCCTTGCCGCACATTATCAATGTTTTCGGTCTGAAACCCGATATCTGGCGGCACAGCTCCGAACCAATCGATCCACCGGCCCCGGTTACCAGGACGGTCTTGCCCTCCAGGTAGCCCGAGATCTCCTCCAAGGCTATGTTCACCGGGGGACGGCGCAGCAGATCGTCCAGTTCAATATCCCGGATCTGATTAATGCTAACCCCGCCCTCGATTATCTCCTTGATGCCAGGAACGATCTTGAACCTGATCCTGGCCCGCTGGCACTGTTCTACCACCTCTTTGACTATTCTGCCGGGAGCCGAGGGGATGGCGATAACGATGGTGTCGGCCTGGCGGTGCTCCACTATTGCCAGGATCTCATTCAGCCCACCGGAAATCGGCACACCGTGAATTTTTTTCCCCCGTTTTTTGGGATCGTCATCAGCGAAGGCCACCGGAAGGTAGCCATACTCCGGGTGAGCCTGCATCTGGCGGACCACCATCTCCCCGGCATCGCCGGCCCCCACCACCAGTGCCCGGCTCTGGGGCAGGTCCCTGGCCTGGGCCTGAAGCCGGCCGTGGGACCACAACCGGAAAGCCATCCGGACCCCTCCTATCAGCATCACGTCCCCCAGCCATTCGATGATCACCACACTTCGGGGGTATCCCAATCCCGGCACCACGGTCCAGGTGGCGGCCAGTATTATGATCGAACCCAGGGTAATGGCCTTGATGATGGTCACCAGGTCCGTCATCCCCATATAGCGCCAGACACCCTTGTAGACCCCTAGGTACAGGAAGGTTGACAGCCGAACCAGGGTGACGAAAAGGGCGATGGCCAAGTAGTTTGAGATAAAAACGCCCGGGATTTTAAGCTCGAAACGCAGAGCGAAGGCCCCCCACAGGGCCAGGTTCAGCAAAGCGACGTCGATGGCCATCAGCCATAGACGCCTTCTATCAAACAGTTCCATCTAAAAGGCCCCCCGTCCGGTCAGCACAATCACCACCGTCCTCCACATTATCCATATATCGAAGCAGAATGATTGATGGCGCACGTAATAGTTGTCAAGCCTCAGCTTGGTGGCGATGGGCAGGTCATCCCTTCCCATCACCTGGGGAAACCCTGTCAAACCGGGCCTGACCGACAGCACCCTCCTCTGCCAATGAGTGTACTCCTTGACAATCGGCAGGACCTCGGGCCGGGGGCCCACCAGGCTCATGTCGCCCTTGATGATGTTTATCAGTTGAGGCAGTTCGTCCAGGCTCCAACGTCGCAGAAGCTGGCCCAGTCTGGTGACCCGGGGATCGCCCCGGACGGCCAGCAACGGTCCTTTTGATTCGGCATCGGGCACCATGGTCCGGAATTTGTAGATCGGAAGAGCGTCGTGTAGGGAAAGAGTGTAGATCTCGGTGG
>CALGNM010000309.1 GCA_937958665.1 uncultured bacterium
AGATCGTATTCGGTGACTGGAGTTCAGACGTGTGCTCTTCCGATCTGATCTTCGCAGACCTCGCCTAATGTTGTCCAGTTAGTTTTTATATCCTTCATGCCGCCAACGCCAAATTAAGTTCTTCCATTATCGGCCAAAGGTTCTCCCCAAACACCTTATAAACCTGGCCCAATTCATTGGTCAATTCAAAATGCTCCTTGTCCACGCTGCCGCTGGCCGCAATGCAGTCCCTCATCTTCTCCAACCAGTTCAACTGGTCAGCCGTGAACGCCACCCCGGCCCCCTGCTTTTGCGCCAGCCATTCGGCAAATCTCACTTGCACATGCCTTTCAAACGGCTCCAGCATAGGCTCCTGTTCCAGGGCAAACCGCACGATGGAGACCAGGTCGGTGAACCGGGCCAGCTTGCCCTTCACCTTTTTGGGAAAAACCTGGCGGTAGGCATTGGCCAATGAATCCACCGTCCAGTGGGCCGGGGCCTCCCTAAGCTTAAGCTCCAGGTCCCGCAGGGTCTCTTCGGTCAGCTTGCGGCGGTATGGCCGCCGGTAGAGGATCTGCAGGGCCTCGATGCTCTTCTTGTTATCCTCAATGTATTCCTTAAAAGACTTCACCGTTTTCTTGGCGCTTTGGGCGGTCTTTTCATCCGCCCCGGCCGAAAGCAGGCGATCCGTGGTTATCCGGTCTATGGTCTGCTCCGCCGCCTTGTGGATGTCTATCAGCTTGTGCCTTAATTTTGGCTGATTGGCCACCGCCGCCGTAGCCTGTTTGACCAAAGTGTCGTAAGCCCTCTTCAGTTCCGTCACAGTCGGCACATAGCCTTTAGGCTTGCCCTTGGTGGCCTCGGCCTGGTTCAGGTCGGGGTCGAAGGCCAAAAGAATTTCCCGGGAAATGTCGGCAATGGACTTGCCCCCGGCCAGGGTCTTAAGCTCAGCTTTGACCTCGTCGTCTATCCTCCTATCCAGCCTCAGCAGCCGTCCGGCCAGCGACGACACCACCTCCGGCTCCCGGTTGCCGAAGGCCACCGCCTCCAGCAGTTTCTCGAACGGCACGGATTTCTTCTTCTCCAGCGGGGCGCTGTCGGTCTTGTCCCGCTCGCACACCCCCACCGCGTCCACGATGACAAAATGGGTCTTGACCCCGTCCGGGGTAACCGACTGGAACTCGGCGTCGGAGATCACCCGCACCCCCCGGCCCTTCATCTGCTCGAAGAAGGATCGGGATTTTACCGAGCGCATGAAGAACACCACCTCCAGCGGCTTGATGTCGGTGCCGGTGGCGATCATGTCCACGGTCACGGCTACCCGGGGATGGTAGGCGTTGCGGAACTTGGCGATCAGCGAGGCCGGCGTCACCCCGGTGGTGCGGTAGGTGATCTTCTGGCAAAAATCGTTGCCCGTGGAAAAGACCTCCCGGCAGATGCGGACGATGTCCTCGGCGTGGGAATCGTCCTTGGCGTAGATCAGGGTCTTGGGCACATGCTCCCGGCCCGGGAAAATTATAGGCAGGCTGTCACGGTAGGTTTTAAGCACGGTTCTTATCTGGTCGTCCACCACCACCTCCCGGTCCAGGTCCCTGGCCTCGAACTTCAGGTCCTCGTCCAACTGTTCCCAGCGTTTCTTGCGGGTCAGCTTGTGCCGCTTGTCCACGTAGAACCCGGCCTTGATGGTGCCGCCTTTTTCGGTGGTCTGGGTGCGGATGCGAAAAACGTCGTAATTGACGTTGACCCCGTCGGCCACCGCCTGCTCGTGGGGGTATTCCATCACCAAGTTCTGGTCAAAGAAGCCGAAGGTCTGCCTGGAGGGCGTGGCGGTAAGGCCGATGATGTGGGCGTCAAAATATTCCAGCACCTGCCGCCACAGGTGGTAGATGGAGCGGTGGCACTCGTCGGTGACGATGACGTCGAAGGTCTCGATGGGCAGTTTGGGGTTGTAGGCCACCGGCAGGGGTTCTTTGAACAGGGAGCCATCAGATCGGAAGAGCGTCGTGTAGGGAAAGAGTGTAGATCTCGGTGG
>CALGNM010000310.1 GCA_937958665.1 uncultured bacterium
TACGAGATCGTATTCGGTGACTGGAGTTCAGACTTGTGCTCTTCCGATCTTGCATCTGGTAGGACTTGGCCAGCATGTAATGCCCGGCCGCATCCTTGGTCGACAGCTCGGTGTAGCGTTTGAAATACTTGGCGGCCTCGGCGTACTGGCCGCTCTGATAGTAGGCGTTGCCCAGGTCCAGGTTGACATCGGTGAAATCGGGGTTGAGCTTGATGGCCTGGTGGTACTCATCCATGGCCTCCTGGAATTTCCTCTGCCGGAAGTAAAGATTGGCCAGACCGTTGTGGGCGCTGGCATTGCCGGGATCTATCTGCAGCACCTCCCGGAACACCTGCCCAGCCTCGTTCAGCTGCCCCTTGTCCAGATAAACCTTGCCCAGCCGGTACTTGAGGTCGGTGTCGTTGGGCTTCTTGGCCAACAGCTCCTTGAGCAGGGCTTCGGCCTTGTCCAGCTCCCCCGAACGCTGATAGGTATAAGCCAACTCGGTGGCCGCCTGGGGGTGTTTCTGGGCCATTGCCTCCTCCAGCTCCCGGATGGCCTCGTAGTACATCTTTCGCTCGGAATAGGCCTGCCCCAGACGCAGGCGGGCCTCTTTCAGCTTGGGCTTGCGCTGAATGGCCTGGCGGTAAAGTTCGATGGCCTGGTCCAGGTCCCCCTGGTTCTCGGCCGAGATCGCCTGCTGCATCAGGTCCTCGGCCTTGGGTTTGCCGGCCTGGGAGGTGGTGGCGCAGCCAACCAGGCTGCCTGCCAGGACTAACAGGATTACAAAGCTTCTCAATTTCGCTGCCTTCATTTCTCGGTCCCTTCTGCTTGGTTGAATCGATGCTGGGTGGCTGAATTCACTTTTTGATGCTGACCGGCATGGTGGCCGGCACATATCCCTGCTGGGCCACTATCTTCTGGCCCTCGGCCGAGGAGATGTAGGTGATGAACCCATGGGCCAGGCTGGCCATGCCCTGGCGGTAGGACTGCTCCAGGGCGTGGTTGACGTACATGTAGACCGGGTGGCTCAAGGGATAGTTGCCCTCGTGGACCGTCTTCTGGTTGGGCGTAAAATACCCGCTTTCCCTGACCAGGGCGATCTCCAGCGCCTTGATTCCCGGCTCTCTGACCGGAGGCCAGACGTCCCAATCCCGGTAAAGGGCGGTCATGGAGACCAGGCCGACGGCACCAGCATGCTTCTTCACCAACTCCACTATCTGGGCTGCGGTCGAGCAGGGATAAGCCCTGGGCCCATAGGTCTGGCCCTTGAGCACGGTCTCCTGGAAGTATTCATAATGGCCCATATTGGGGCCGGGTATCACCGGCACCAAGTTCACGGCTCCACCACCCAGGCTGCGCCAATTGTCGACCCGTCCCGAAAAAACGTCGGCCAGCTGCCCGAAATCCAGCCTCTGGGCCTTGTTCCTCGAATTGACGATTACCGCCAGGCCGTCGTAGGCGATTTTGTATTCCCTGGCCTGGCCGCCGTTGGCCTTGATGATCGAATCCTCCAGGGAAGTCAGCGGGCGGTTCATCACCGCGATCCGGGCCCGCCCTTCGTTAAGGGCAGCGATGGCCGCCTTGGAGCCACCCTCCAGCACCACTATCTCCGACTTGGGATACAGGGCCATGAAGGCCTGGGACTCCCGGCGGACCATGCGGATGGCGGTATCCTCGCCCCGGACCAGTATCCTGCCGGCGGTCTGGGTCTCACCGTTATCCTGCCCCTGGGGGCCGCAGCTGGCCAACGCCATCAGGGCCGAGGCCGAACATATCAGAGCCTTTAAGGTCTTAAGCATATCATTACATCGCAAAATGTAATTATAAAATGATACCCCTGTAAAGTCAAGAGAAAATCTGAAAAATATTTGCCGCTATCCCAGTTGGGTTTTCTACCCTTTTAGCATTTTGATGATCTCCTGCCGGACACCGCGGCCCTCCCGGCACTCCACCATCTCGGCCAGGATCAGGCCCAACGCCCGGTATACCCCCTCGGAATGGGGATGCTTGGCCTTGATTGCCTCTAAATGCCCGCCCACCGTCTGGGTGTCTCCCCTGGCTATCGGCCCGCTCAGCGATCCCTCGATGCCCCTGGTGCCCAGGTTGTTGATCACCGAGCTGGCCAGGCTCAGCACCAATTCCTGGGCTTGTCCACCCACCCCAGACGCCTCCATCAAGGCCTTGGCCTCACCCACCAGGGCCACCAGATAGTTGGAGGCCAGCACCCCGGCGGCATGGTACAGCGGCTTCTGCCCCGACTTGATCTCCACTGTCCGGCACTCCAGGGCCGCGGCCAGCTCCCTGATCTGGGCCAGGGCCGGGGCGTCACCCTCGATGCCAAACCATATGCCGCGGTAATCATCCCAGGCCGCCAGCCGGCCCGGGAAGCTGGCCAAAGGGTGGAAGGAGGCGGTGGCCACCCCCAACATCTTGTTGGACACCAGCACCCCCGAGGACAGGAATCCCGAACAGTGACAAAGCACCCTGCCCCGGGCCAGGGCCTGGGCGCCTGCCAGCTGCTCGGCAACCGGCTTGATCCCATCATCCGGCAGGGTCAGCATGACTATCTCCGCCCCTTGGGCGGCCTGAATCGGGTCGGCCGAGGCCAGCGACGCCCCCACCCTGTCCGCCGCCGATGCCAAGGCGGCCGGATCGCCGTCGCACAGATTGAGTGGGAAACCCCGCTGGGCCAGGGCCAAGGCCAAGGTGCTGCCCAGCCTACCGGCCCCGATAATAGCTATGGTCGGCTTTTCCATCGCTCCCCCTCCCCCGGTTATATTCCGGCCCAGTTTTTACAGCCAGTCCCGCTCTCACCCGTCGATCTGACCCGCCCGCCCATCAACCGCCCTTCCGAGCTCGCGTTTGTTGAAAAGAAGATAGAACGAGACCGCAGAGACCGCATAACAAAAAGCCGTCAGGTAATAGGGAATGGCGTATCCGTAATTCTGCATCACCCAGCCGGAAAAGGCAGTGGAGAACGTCCAGGAGAGATTCCAGGCCATGGTGGCGATGCTGTTGACGGTGGCCCGGGAATGGCCGGGCACCACCTCCATCATGAAGGCCGAGGATATCGGCGATGACATCTGCATCAGGCTGGCCCGCATCCAAAACGAAATCACCGCCAGGGACAGGGCCTTTTCGGCGCAGGCGTCCACGCACAGGCCGCAAGCCTCGCAGGCACCCGGGTCGAGCCTGATGCGCGCCGCGGCGATCAGGGCGAAGTCGGCGATGTGCGGCTGGGAGCACCCGTTGGGACAGGACGCCACGGCCAGGCGGAACTGATGGTGGTGGCGGATGGGCCTGACGCCCGAGGCCAGGAAGCCGGCCCAGCCCGAGCGGTCCAGCACGTCGAGGATGCTGTCCGAGACGTC
>CALGNM010000311.1 GCA_937958665.1 uncultured bacterium
GGCGACCACCAAGATCTACACTCTTTCCCTACACGACGCTCTTCCGATCTATTGGCTCAGGAAACCGGTTATCTCCAGCGCCAGAGATTTGGCCATGGCCCCCAGGTTGATCAGGCTTGGCAGGTTCTGAATCCTGAGCGGTTCATGCTCGGGAAGCAGGGCAATCCCCTGCCGGGACAGAAGCTCCAGTCTCTGCTGGTAGGCCGGGGCGGCGGCCGTTATCCGGGATACGTTGCCAGCCACTATTCCCGAAAAGACATACAAAACAAAGGCTATCATCAGTAGGGCCCCGGTGAAGGCTAGCGGATAGGGGACTATCCGCCTGGCACCTAGCTTGATGCGCGACAGGCTTTCGGCCAAGGTGTTGATTAGATACCAGATGAAAACCGCAATCACCAGAGGGACTATCAGCGACTTCCCCAGGTGCAGCAGATAGAAAAGCCCCGCCAGCAGGGCCGGAAGTAACAAATAACTCTTTCTCTCCATATTATGCCTATCCTATGCCAACCAGACCCGCTTTGATGGCCCGTTCCTGGGAGGCGTAAAGTTGTCGAATCCCCTTCAGGGCCAGGCGGACCATCCGATTCAGCTGTTCCGGAGAAAAGGGACGCCGCTCGGCGGTCCCCTGGACCTCGGCCAGCCCGCCCCTCCTCAAGACCACCACATTTAGATCCACGTCGACCGAGGAATCCTGGTCGTAGCATAGATCCAAAAGAAGCCGTGAGGCTGACATTCCGACGCTGACCGCGGCCACCTGGTCGGTCAGAAAGTTATGGGATATGCTCCGGGAGGCAAGCAGCTCCCGTTCGGCCAGGGCCAGCGACACCCAGCCCCCGGTGATGGCCGCCGTCCTGGTTCCGCCATCAGCCTGCAGGACATCGCAGTCCACCGTCACCGTCCTCTCACCCAGCCTGACCAGATCGGCCGACATCCGCAGGGATCGCCCGATCAGCCGGGATATCTCCAGGCTCCGCCCTCCCCGATAACTGTCGCGGGAAACCCTATCCCGGGAGGATCCCGGCAGCATCGAGTATTCGGCAGTCACCCAGCCCCGCCCCGCCCCCTTCAGGAAGGGGGGGACCCTGTCCTCTATGGAGGTCGAACACAGCACGGCCGTGTTCCCGAACTCCACCAGCACCGACCGGGGCAAATTCTTCAGGTAATGGGGGGTGATGCTTACCGGCCGCATCCGGCCGATCCCGCTGCCACTAGCCATTTCCGGCCCTCCAGGTTGGCTCACGGCTCTCCCGGGGCTCCATCCAGCAATCCTTGAGCCGGGCCGCCCCCATGGGGCGGATCCGGTAGCCGCAGACGTAATTGTTGGTGGCCACGAATTTCAGCGAATGGTATAGGAACACCCAGGGGGCCTCCTCGACCACCAGCTTCTCTATCTCCCGGTAGAAATTCAGCCGCTCCAGGGGATTCCTGATGGCCAAGGCCCTGATCAGCATCTCGTCTATCCGGGCTGATTTGAAATAGGAGGTGTTGCCGGGGCGGCCCCAGTTCCGGGAATGGAACAGGGGGTACAGAAAATTGTCGGGGTCGCCGTTATCCGACGACCAGCCCCGGACCGACAGGATGGCCTGGCCCTGGTAGGACCGCTCCAGAAGATCCTTCCAAGTCAGCGGGTTGGCCTTCAGATTGATGCCCACCTTGCGGCAATCCCTGATGATCAGCTCGGCCCGTTCCCTTTGCTCTTGGTTGTCGCGGATGTCAAGCAGGTACTCCCCGGGCAATCCTTGGGGATAGCCGGCCTGGGTAAGCAGGGCGGCCGCCCGGCCGGGGTCGTAGGGATAACCCTCCAACGACTGATTGTAGGCGGCCAGCCCCGGAGGAAAAACGCCCCGGGCCACGATAGCCTCCTCCTTCAGGCTGCTGGACTCTATCATTCGAACCTTGTCGATACACAGGTTCAGGGCCTGGCGCACTCGCTTGTCCACAAACGGGGTGGCCAGGTTCACATTGATGCAGATGTACTGGATATTGAGGGCCTCAAGCTTTTCCAGCCGGCAATATTTGGCGCCCTGTATCTCCTGGCGCTCCAATCCCCTGACCTCCAGTTGGTCAAGCTCGCCCGAAGCCAGCATCCCAATCCTCGCCTCGGGTGGCGGATTGAAGATGAAGCTAACCCCCTGCAGGGATACCCGGGGCGAATAATAGTCATCGAACCGCTCCAGATCAAGCCGTTGCCCGGGGGCCCACTGCTTCAGACGGAATGGGCCGCAACCCACCGGATTGTTGGACAGGCTGCGATCCGGGCGGATGGCCTCCTCGCGGGGGACGATGGCGGTTACCGTGGCCGCCAGGTTGGCCAGAAATGGCATGTAGGCCGACTGCAGGGTGATCCTCAGGCTATAGCGATCCAGCAGCCTGATGCCCTTCAGCGAGCCCGATCGGCCGGACTGCAGGTCAGCCGCCCCTTCGATCATGTCAACAAAATAGGCATTGGGTGAGTTGAGGGCAGGGTCCAGCAGTCTCTCCAGGCTGTACTTGACATCCTCGGAGGTCAGCTCCCGGCCGTTATGAAATTTAACATTCTTCCTGAGGTAAAACGTCCATTCCCGGCCGTCTCCCGATATGTTCCAGTGGGTGGCGATACCGGGAATGAGATTGACCCCGGCGTCGAATTGGACCAGCCCCTCGTAAAGCTGGGCCACCACCTCGTTGGAGGTGGCATCGGTGCGCAGGGCCGGATCCAGGGTCAACGGTTCGGACGGCAGGGCCAGTTTCAGCAGCCCGCCTTGATTTCGCTGCACCACCCGCTCGTCCAGCTGCCCCAAGATCCTGGCCGACTCCTGGCCGAAGCCGGCCAAGGTCTGGTGGGCTTGCAGAAACAGCTTTTGGATGGTATCCAACTCCCCGGTCACCGCATGGAATGACTGGCTGTAGCGGGAATATACATCCATCAGATCTCGGCGGCCGGCCTCCTGGGAATCGATCCCGATGCGGGCCGCCTGCCCTATTCGGGAGATCTTCTCAGCTTCGGCTATGAAAGTATTCAGCGAAAAGTCAGCCCGTCCTATCTGGTCAAGGTTGGCGGTCGCCAGTCTCCGGCCCAGGGACAGGGCCTCCACAGTCTGGTGAAACTCGCGGTCCAGTTCCTCCAGAATGGGCTGGATCTTGGTCGAGTCGCCCCCGGCCTGGATGGCCAGGCTCCGGGTCTGATCCACGATGGGCTGAAGTTCCTTTCCCCACTGGCCCATCTCGGTGATCTCCACCGCCGAATAGAAGGCCAGTAGCTTGACCTGCTCGGAGAACGACTCGATGCCTTGGCCCACCTCTTTGAGCTGCTCCAGGTCGCGCGATATCTCCTGGCAATCCTGCTGCATCCCATCCTGAAGCTGTTTGAGAAGTGTCAGGTTATCCCGGCCGGATATCAGGTTAGCCCTAAGATCCTCGGCCCGGGACAGCACCTTGCCCACCCGGTCGCCAATCTGCCTGACCTGTTGTCCTATCCCGTCGATGTTGCCGAACAGTAGTTCCAGCCGGGACCAGGTATCGGACGACAACCGTTCCTCCTGCAGGGCGCTGCCCTTGAGGGACCCTATGGCCCCCTCTAGCCCCTGCCAGCGGCCCACCGAATTGGTCAGCTCGAACTGCAGATGCCTGAGCTTGATCACCAGTTCCCGCAGGACGGCCGGGCCGGGCCGGGTCTGCCACAGGTTCTGGGCCTGCTCGGCCTGTTCCCGCAGGAAATCTATCTGGCCCACGCTGGCCATTTCGGTGTTCAGCACCGAGGCCACCACCTCCTGACTGATGCCCAGGTTGGCGGTAATCAGATCGGAAGAGCACACGTCTGAACTCCAGTCACCGAATACGATCT
>CALGNM010000312.1 GCA_937958665.1 uncultured bacterium
TACGAGATCGTATTCGGTGACTGGAGTTCAGACGTGTGCTCTTCTGATCTGCATCCGCCAGGTCTGCATCAGCACGGTGTCGAAGCCGATGATGTGCCCGGCCACTCCCAGCCACAGAGCGTGGGAGTGGATTCGCTCCAGCTCCAGCATGATGGTCCGGATGAAGTCGGCCCGCCGGGGGACTTTGATGCCGGCGGCGTGCTCCACCAGCTTGCAGAAGGAGACATTGTGGACGAAACCGCAGATCCCGCAGATCCGCTCGGCGATGAATGGTATCTGGTTGTAGGTCAGCTGGGAATCGCCCATCTTTTCTATGCCCCGGTGGGCGTAGAAGCCGCGGTAATCCACGTCCACCACCCTCTCCCCCTCCACGTAGAGCCTGAAGTAGGTGGCCTCCTCGAACACCGGGAAGTACGGCCCCATGGCCACCACCGTGGTGTTGGGGGGATTCTCCTTGAAGGGATAGGCGTTCTCCGGCTGGGAGGGCGGCTTCTGCCCGTAGCTGAAGTCCCGGCGCAGCGGGTGGATTCCGTTGGGCCAGTCGTCGGCCAGCACCAGCCGGCGGGGGTCGGGATGGTTATCGAACTCCACCCCCACCAGGTCCCGGATCTCCCTCTCCGACCAGTTGGCCCCGGCGATGACGTTGGCTATGGACGGCAGCACCGGCTTGGCCGGATCGGCCGAGACGTCCAGGGTGACGAAGAAGTGGTCCTTGTCGAAGGTGAACAGGTGGTAGACCCCGAAGCGGTTCTTCAGCTGCCGCTCATCGGATCCCACGCTGACCAGGTAGCGGGCGGGGGTGGTGCGGTGCAGCAGCTCGGCGGCCTGGACCACTGCCTGGGGCTTGATCTCCACCCACAGCTGGTCCGGTATCGGCTCGCTGGACCCGATGAAGCCCGGCCCCAGCTTGGCCTTCAATAAACCCAGAATATCCTGCTTGGTCATTTAAAGTCCCAAAATATCTATTATCGGTTGTGATTTTCCCAGAAAAACCGGCCAGCCTACCCCACCATGAACATGATGAACAGGGCTACCGCCGCCCCGATCACCATCCACAGCAGGTACCATTGGGGGAATCCGCTGTGGGTGCCGGCGAACACCTCCAGCACCTTGTGCCCCAGGAAGACCAGCGGACGGTACAGCCAGTCGTCCACATCCAGCAGGTGCTTGAGCTTGAAGGATTTTCGGATCCGGGGCGCCTTCCAGTGGGGATAGACCCCCTCCTGGCTGTAGCGGCCGATCCGGATGTTGAAGTGCTGGACGAATGTCTTGAAGTAGCTGCTGGAGCGGTAGCGGACCGCCTCCGGAGACTGAACCTCGCCCGAGTACCACAAGTTGGAAACGGTTTGCCGGGCTCCGCCCGATTTCCAGATGGCCCAGGCCGCCAGCCCCAGAACCGCCAAGGCCGCCAGAACGAACAGTGGCTTGTAGAAGCCCACCGCCCCGTCCCCGAAGTTGAAGGCCAGCCCGCCCTGGGCGGTGCTGATGATGGAGGCAAACCTGGGCCAATAGTCGGGTGATTGGAAGCCCGCCACTGACCGGAAGATCACCTTGGCCAGGGGAACCACCAGCAGGCCCTGCAGGATGATGGCCGCCATCAGCAGGTACTGGGAGGCCCTCATGGTGGCGGGAACGTCGTGTTCCACCCCGGCATTCTCGGGCAGCCGCTGGCCCAGAAAGCTCATCCCCAGGTACTTGACCATCATGGACAGGGTGATCAGGCTGGTGAACAGGGCCACCAGGCCGGCCACCAGGATCAGGGGAAGGGCGAAGCCGCTGTTGAGGGTGGACTGGTAGATGAACCATTTGGAGGCGAACCCGCTGAGCGGCGGCACCCCGGCCACCGCCAGACCGGCCACCAGGGCCGCCGCCGCGGTGTGGGGCATGTACCTGCCCAGTCCGCCCAGCCGGTCCAGCTCCCGGTGGCCGGTCCGGTACTGCAGCGACCCGGCCGACAGGAACAGCATGGTCTTGATGGCGGCATGGTTGATTATGTGGTAGATCCCGGCCATCAGCGACACGGTGGCCAGGGCCGGGCTGACAGGCAGCAGGGCCAGGCCGGCCCCCACCGCCAGCAGGATGTAGCCGATCTGCCCGATGGAGGAGAAGGCCAGCAGACGCTTGGTGTCCTTCTGGAACAGGGCGGTCAGGGTGCCCACGAACAAGGATACCGTGCCGAAGCATACTAGGATGATGCCCCAGGTGTAGGAGAAGTGGGAGACCGGCAGCATTCCCAAGAAGACCCGCAGGATGCCGTAGACGCCCATCTTGATCATCACCCCGGATAAAATGGCCGACACCGGGGAGGGGGCCGCCGGATGGGCATCTGGCAACCAGTCGCCAGATCGGAAGAGCGTCG
>CALGNM010000313.1 GCA_937958665.1 uncultured bacterium
GTGGCCGGCCGGGGATCGTCGGGATGGGTTTCCATTTCGCCCAACCCATTCCGTCAGACGATATCCGTCAGCTGCCAGTTGGTCCAGCCGGGTAATGTCCGAATGGACTTATACAACGTCTTCGGGCAGAAGGTCAGGTCCCTGTCCCATTGGTGCGGGGTCGGGCTCAACTCATTGGTGTGGGATGGTAAAAACGCTGTTGGCCAAAAATGCCCGGCCGGGATCTACATCCTCCGGCTGGAGGCGGGAGACAGGGTCCATAACGGTAAAATAATTTTGATAAAATAGGAGGTGGGGATATGAGATCAAAAAAGTTAATGTTGGTCTGGGCTCTGGTGCTGTCATTGGCGGCAAGCGCCCAAGGGCAATTGCTGGTAGATAATTTCGATTATGTTGCTGGCACCAATTTGACCGATAACGGATGGATTGCCCACAGCAGTGGCGGCACCAACCCCATCACAGTGTCTTCAGGGGGACTCAGCTATACCGGCTATGCATCCTCGGGGATTGGTAATGCAGCCTTGGTGGACAGCACCGGGGAGGACGTCAGCCGCACCTTTGGTACGGGCATCTCCAGCGGGTCGGTCTATGCTTCATTTCTGGTCAATGTTGCGTCGGGCGGCGCCCCCACGGGGTATTTTCTGCATATGGGCCCGAATCCCATAGGGACGACTTTTCTGGGACGGGTCAATGTGACCAACGATGCAGGGAACAATCTCGAATTCGGACTGCAGAAAACTACAGAGACAGCAGTCTACACAGATGGCAACTATTCCTACGGCACCACCTATCTGCTGGTCCTTAAATATACGTTCTATTCAGGTTCGACTACCAACGATAGTCTCTGCCTCTATGTCATGTCCACGGGGGTTCCATCATCGGAACCGGCAACGGCCAGCATAGGGCCTATTGGGGCCTCAGGGACAGACGCTGTTTCGTTGGGGACTATAGCTTTACGCCAGTACAATGCCGCTCAGAGGATCACGGTGGACGGCATCCGTATAGGCACTGCCTGGTCGGATATAGTCCCTTCCATATCCGGTGGTTCGGACGTCAGCTCCGGCTCCGGTGCCGAACCGGCCGCTATCTCCGCCCTGATGGACAGCGATGCCGAGAAGTTGCTGAATTTCGATTTCCGGGTGAAAGACGATTCCACCGGCAGCGACGCCCTGAACACCCTGATAGATAAGATAGTGATAACCAAGGGTACCGGCAATGACCTGGCCAACTGGGCCGCGGTGATAGACGGGGCCAAGCTGTTCGACAGTTCGGCCGATTCGGCCACCGGGTCGGTCTATGCCGACAGCATCGTGTTCTCGGGAATAGACCACTCCTCGGGCAAGCTGGGCGAGGTGGTTGATGACAGCAGCAAGACCTACCAGCTTAAAATATGGCTGAAAAGCGACCTGGGATCCCTCAAGACCACCATCGACAATGGTAACCTGGCCTTCAAGGTGGACCGCTCCTGCTTCACCGTGGACGCCGCCGGCACACCTTTCGCCTCCGGGGCCGGCACCGCGGTGGAGTCGGGCAGCTCCAACAACACCGTCATCGTATCTGCCACCAGGCTCAACATTTCTTCCGAACCCCCGGCTTCAGTTGACGTCAGCGTTGACTTTGGATTATCGGTGGAGGCCGCCGATGGCAACGGCAACCGCGACCTGGACGCCGTCCACGGGGTGACCCTGGCCCTGCTGGGAGGCACCGGCAGCCTGACCTCGACCTCCGGCCTCACCCAGAACCTTTCCTCCGGAGTCAGGACTTGGGGCGACCTGCAGTATGACCTGGCCGAATCGGGTCTAAACATCGAGGCCTCCGCCTCAGGCCTGACGCCGGACACCACCATCAGTTTCAATGTTATCGGCGGAGCGCCCACCATCCAGGCCAGCGACATAGTCTTCAGCCAGGTATCGGAAAACCAAATGGTGGTCAGCTGGACCAACGGCAATGGCAGCTCCCGGATTGTGCTGATCCATGAAGGCGGCCCGGTCGATGCCGATCCGGTGGACGGCTCCAGCTACTTTGCCAGCTCCACCTACGGGATGGGCCAACAGATCGGTGACGGGAACTATACCATCTATTCCTCCTCCGGAAACTGCGACACCGTCTTGGGGCTGGCCCCCAATACAACATACCATTTTGCAGTATATGAATATAACGGGTCGGGCGGCACCGAAAATTACCTGACCCTCAACCCGGCGGTAGCCAGCCAGACTACCACCGAGAATTTCGATCCCGGCGACTACCGATCTCTAAAGACCGGTGACTGGACCGACCTTTCCACCTGGGAAACCTACGACGGTACGCTTTGGTCGGCGCCCAGCCAGCCGCCCTGTTCCACCAACAATATCATCATTCGATCCAGCGACACCGTGACCGTCAACATTGACGCCTCCTGCCGGAATATAATGTTATATGGGGCTAATTACGGCACCCGGCTGGATATCAGCGATCAAAACCTGACGGTATACGGAACCCTCAATGCCGACGGGGTTACCCTGAACGATTATCTGATACGGTGCAACGGGGGGCGCCTCAAATTCGTGGGAGGGTCAAGGGCATTGTTTGGAGAGAACTGGGGGGCCTACGGCACCAGGTGGCGGATGGAGGTGGCCCTGAATCCCGGCGACACCGGGACCTCGTCTAAAAACATCAAGGCAGCGGACATCATTATCTCTTCGGGTGTTTTCCGGGGAGGAGACGTGCGGCCCGATTCCGGATTGGCATCAACCGGGTCTATCTATGTAGCGGCAGGATCGTCGCTCATAGCCAGGAACATTTCTCGGACATCCACCGCCACGGCCAAATGCCGCCGGATTTATGCCGCCGGAACGATCGAGTTGTATGGTTATTCCATCGCAGCAGACAGCATCCTGTTCTCCGACGGAGCGGTCTTCAGGAGCTGTTACTACCAGGGGCAGGGAGTTACTGGAGTTCTGCAGTATTCGCCCGGAGCCATACTGGAATATGCGGGATCAACAGCTCAGCACACCAAGCAGGAACTGTTGCTCGACATGCCCCATATCAGGGTCAACAACCCCTCCGGCGTAACCATGGATACCTCCGTCACCATTGCCAGTTCTCTGACGATGGCTACTGGCATGCTTTACACCAACACTGATTCCCTGATGCTGGGGCCTTCGGCCGCCATCATTGGTGAGCAATCCGGGAGCTATGTGGCCGGAAAACTTCTGACTGCCCGGCCGGTAGGCACCGGCAGCTCCGATTTGGGCGGAATCGGAGTGTTTCTTGGCTCGGGGGCAGATGACCTGGGAACGGTAGCCGTCCGGCGGATCTCCGGTCCGGCGGGGGTGGTGGTGGCCAGCGTTACCAATCCCCAGGCCGACACCGGTATCGCCCGCCGTTGGGACATCGTCTCCGATAACCCGCCTTCATCAGGCAGGGCTCTGACGCTGTCCTGGGTGTCCGATGACGACAACGGGCGTGATTTGTCCAGCGCCTACCTGTGGAAAAGCTTGGACGGAGGAGCTAACTGGACGGCTGTGTTCGGTCCCTTTGATGCATCTTCCAGCCGGTCAATCACCCAGAACGTAAACTCCTTCTCCTCCTGGACGGTCAGCGACGGCGCCAACCCGCTGCCGGTACAGCTGGCCTCAATTACCGGGGCGATAGAGGGAGGGTTGCCTGTCCTGCAGTGGATAACCTCCTGGGAGTCGGCGGCCGCCAGCTGGCGGATAGAGCGGTCAAGCCTGGGCGATGGCGGTTACCAATTGATAGGCGAAATTCCAGCCCAGGGCCAGCCCCATACCTATAGGTGGACGGACCGGACCGGCAATCCGGAGATCAACCAATATTATCGGCTGGGGCAGAGAGATGCGGACGGCACGATCAATTATTATGGCCCGCTGTTGATCGGTGCTCATCCCGGGGCGCGAAATGTTTCCCGGTTGTTGGCCTGCGGACCCAGCCCCTTCCGGGGGACGGCCGTCATCTCCTACCAGGTGGGGCAGGAGGGCTCCCCAGTCAGCCTGGATGTTTTCAATATTGTCGGACAGCCGGTCTGCCAGAGGGATCTGGGGTTCAAGAGGTCCGGCGTTCACCAGGCCATGTGGGACGGCCGCGACGGGCAAGGCCGCAGGTTGTCGGCCGGGGTCTACTTCGTGAGCCTTAACATAGGCAGCCAGCGCTTTATAAGACGCCTGACCATGCTTAGATAGCGCCATGGTTGAAAAGGGGGCAGGATCAGAGCCTGCCCCCTTTTCTTATTGACAGTCTTAATGCTATAATGTTAAATTATCATGGTGATTAAAACGTGAACCAGTTAAACCGTATTCCCGGACTCAAGCAGATCAATCCCTTCACGGTGGACCGGGGATCGAAATACGCGGCCAGTTTGTTCCCTGTCCAATCGGAAGGCGATTTCAAGGAAGCCATGAAATCCCTGCTTAAGGACAAGAAGTTCCGACAGGCCGACCACAATATCGTGGCCTACCGCATAAAAACTGACGGGCGGCTGATGGAATACAAGAATGACGGCTACAATTCGCCATCAAAGGAGACCGGAGCCGGAGTAACGATGCTGGAGGTCATGCGTCAGAAAGGGGTCGAAAATCTTTGCGTCGTGGTCACCCGCTGGTACGGGGGTGTGCATCTGGGAGCCGACCGGTTCAAGCATGTCCGGGATGCGACAGTTGAAATATTAAATAAGATTTGATGAACCAGCCTGATAAAATAAAAATCATCGACACGCATGCCCACCTGACCAAAAGCGATTATAACAGCGACCGGGACCAGGTAATTAAAAGAGCGCAGGATGCAGGCGTTGAATACATCATAAATGTCGGCTACGACCTTAAAACCAGCGCTGCCTCGGTGGAACTGGCCGAGCAGTACGACTGCTGCTACGCTGCGGTGGGTGTGCATCCTCATGACGCCAAGACGCTGAATATACAGACATTCAGGGAACTGGAGGCCCTGGCCAAGAACTCCAAGGTGGTGGCCCTCGGTGAAATGGGCCTGGACTTCGATCGGAACCTTTCGCCTCGGGACATCCAAATCAAAGCTTTCAGGAGGCAGCTGGCTTGGGCGGAAGCTTTGACCCTTCCGGTAGTGGTCCACGACCGGGAGGCGCATCAGGAGACCATGGACATCCTGAATGAACATCCGGGGATTAAGGTGGTCCTTCACTGCTTTGCCGGGGACGCTGAAATGGCCCAAGAGGCCAAGCGGCGGGGATACCTGCTCTCTATCGGGGGACCGGTAACTTTCAACAACTCCAAACACCTGCCCCAAGTGCTCAGGACGGTGGATCTGGAGAACCTGATGCTGGAGACCGACTGTCCCTATCTGGCCCCGGATCCGCACCGGGGGGGGCGCAATGAGCCGGCCTATCTGCCAATCATCGCCAAAAAGATTTCTGAGCTGCTCTCCCCCCTGACCTACCAGGATGTCTGCCGGGCGACCACCCTGAACGCCAAAAAGTTCTTCAACATAGGAAAGATCGACCCGGCCAAAATCGCCTATCAGATCAGGGACTCGCTTTACCTCAACATCACCAACCGCTGCACCAACGCCTGCGTGTTCTGTATCCGCCAGAAGACAGACTTCATCAAGGGGCATAACCTGAAGCTGGACAGGGAACCGGATTTTTCTGAGGTTATAGGTTCCATTGGAGACCCTATTCGGTACCGCGAGGTGGTGTTCTGCGGCTATGGAGAGCCGTTGTTGAGGCTGGAACTGGTCAAACAAGTGGCGGGCTGGCTAAAAGAGCGGGGGGCCATGGTTAGGATAAACACCAACGGACAGGGCAGCCTGATCGCCGGGCGCAATATTCTTCCGGAGTTGTCAGGCTTGGTGGATGAGATGTCGATCAGCCTCAATGCCCATGACAGCGGGGCCTACGACCGGATCTGCCCCAGCCGGTTCGGCAGCCGGGCCTACCAGGCGGTCAAGGATTTCGCGGCGGAGTGCCGCAAAGCCGGCATCAGTACCACCGTTACTGTGATGGACATGCCGGGGGTGGATGTTAAACTGGCCCAACAGACCGCCAAAGATCTGGGGGTGAATATCAGAGTCCGGCATTACGACGTGGTGGGCTGAATGGCCAGGGAAGGCAGACATCGGACCATCGCTTCAGGGCGGGGCGTACTTAGGGGAAATACCGTCGCGGTTGCTCCCCTCAAAAAATACGGACAGAACTTTCTGACCTCGCCAGCAGTGGCCCGGCGGATAGTGGATGCGGCCGTCCTGGCCCCGCAGGATACGGTGCTGGAGATCGGCCCGGGCAAGGGAATCCTGACCAGGCTGATGGCCCAAAAATGCTGTCGGGTCTGGGCGGTGGAGATCGACCCCCGGTTGGCAGAGAGCCTGAAGGCTTCCTTCCGGGATGACGGCAAAGTCCGGATAATCACGGAGGATATTTTAAAATACGATCTTACAGAGATCAGCGCCGCTGGCAAAGACAGCTTCAAGGTGGTGGCCAACCTGCCCTACAACATATCGGTGCCAATACTGGAGAAACTCTACCGCCTAGGCGGGAAAGTGTCCAGCATGGTGGTGATGGTCCAAAAGGAAATGGCCGATCGTATCGGAGCCAAGCCGGGAAACAAGGAATACGGATCCCTATCGGTCTTTACCCAGTGCCTGGTCAAAGTGGAGAGGCTTTTCAACGTTTCGGCCGGATCGTTTTTCCCCCGGCCTAAGGTCAACTCGTCGGTCGTCAGGATGGTGCCCCTAAAAATTCTGCCGGTCAAACAGGGAGAACAAGAGGGGTTTTTTGAATTCGTCCGGCTGTGCTTCAGCCAGCGGCGGAAGATGCTGCGGTCGGTGCTTAGGGGCAGATACGTTTGGCCGGAGGGATCAGACGGATCATGCCCGGAAACGGATCTTGCCCGCCGGGCGGAGGAGCTGAGTGTCGGCCAACTTTATGAACTTTATCAAACAGTGAAGGCGGTGGGCCAATGATCAAAGAGATCTTTGTCTCCATGCGTCCCCGGCAATGGACCAAGAACCTGATAATCTTTGCCGGGTTGATATTCTCCCAAAACATGGGACACCCCCAGATGCTGCTGAAGACGGTGGCGGCTTTCCTGCTGTTCTGCGTCTTGTCGGGGACGGTTTATCTGGTCAATGACCTGGTGGACCAGGAGGCCGACCGCAGCCACCCCGGCAAGAGGGTCCGCCCCCTGGCCGGGGGCCGGCTGACCCGCCGGGCGGCCCTGGCGGCGGCCGGGGTATTGGGGACTACAGGAATCGGCCTCTCCCTGCTGATCAGCCAGCCCTTCGGGCTGACCTCTCTGGCCTATCTGCTATTGATGATGTCCTATAGTCTGTGGCTGAAGAGGGTGGTGATCATCGATGTGTTTGCCATTGCCGCCGGTTTCGTGCTGCGGGCGGCGGCCGGGGCCGAAGCCATAAGGGTTCCCATATCGGACTGGCTGCTGGTCTGCGTGATATTGCTGGCTCTGTTTCTGGCCCTGGCCAAGCGCAGGCAGGAACTGCTTGAATTGGGGCCAGCCTCGGGCCGGGCCACCTTGAGTGAATACAGCGCCCCGCTGCTGGACCAGATGATAGCGGTGGTGACGGCGGCGGTGGTGGTCAGCTACAGCCTGTATACCATGTGGCCGGATACCATAAAAAAATTCGGCAGCGCCGGCCTAAAGTTCACCATTCCCATAGTGCTCTACGGGGTGTTCCGATATCTATATCTGGTATACCGCCGGCAACAGGGAGAGGCGCCGGAGACGGTGCTGCTGACCGATCGCTGGTTGCTGTCCTGTTTGGCCATATATATGTTGGCGGTCTGGTTGATCATCTACCGTTAAAAAAAGCCCCCCTCTATTAATAAAAGGGGAGCTTTCCGTTCAATGATGTCTACAGTCCGATTTTGGCTTTGCGGGTCCGGGCCTTGGCCGATTTCAAGCGCTTCTTGATGCTAGGCTTGACGAAATACTCGCCGCGCCGGATGTCAGCCAGCAAGCCCTCCTTGATGCACTTGCGTTTGAAGGTCCTTAAAGCTTTGTCGAATGAATCATTGCTTTCAACTGTTACTTTCGTATTATCACCTCCGATTCTTGGTAATGAAAGCAATTAATGGTTGCTTTTTCAAGACCAATAATATACTATAATTCTTTTCCATTGTCAAGTCTTAAAAGGTTTGTTTCGCAACTCAATGGCGGGCAGCAACAAAGCCCAAGGATACTCGTCAGGGTGGTTGACGGTCGTATCAATTTATGCCTGAATTACAGATGATAAATTGCTTGTTCTACATGATCGCCATCAGCGGGGTGTTGTGGTTGGGTGGGTATGTGGTCTGGCTGATCCGGTATGGAAAGCCATTCCCTGGCTGGATCCCGGTGCTGGCCTATCACAAGGTCGACGACAGGTTCGAATGGGGAGGCACCTGGATTACGCCTAGTCGTTTCAGATATCAGATGGAGCATCTGAAGTTGCGGGGCTATACCACAGTAACCTTAAGCCAAGCGGTTGAACTGATGCAGAGCGGGGAATCAAGTCGGGGACGTTATGTGTGCATTACCTTCGATGATGCCTACCAGGGTTTGAAGAAGCATGCCTGGCCGGTGCTAAGAGAACTCGGTTTCACCGCCACCATATTTGTTATCACCGATTATGCGGGCCGGGAGAATGACTGGGACATCAACTGGGGCGGACGGCGCTTCAGGCATCTGAATTGGGATGAAATGAGGGAAATGGCGCGGGCCGGAATCGAATTCGGTTCCCACGGCCTCCGGCATTGCGATCTTCGCAGCTTGGGGGACGACGAATTGGAAAGGGAGCTGGGCCAATCGAAAATGGAGCTGGAGCAAGAGCTGGGCTGTCCGGTCAGGACCCTGTCGTATCCCTTTGGAAGGTATGACGACCGGGTTATCAGGGCTGCCCGTAAATGCGGATATATTCTGGCCTGCAGCTTGGGACCGAAGGGCAGAAACAACCGGCTGGAGGTGATGGCCCTGAGGAGGAGCGCCGTATATTTCACCGATACGGTATGGAGCATCGGAAACATGTTGGATTCGGAGAGCCCTTGGTTTTGGATGCAGGAAATGTGGGGGAGGTTGATAAATTTCTGTGCAGGGGGCACGATTATAGTAAAAAAGGCTTTGGTCGAAATATTGAAGGGAAAGTGATATTTGTCAATTAAAGCTGGAAAGGAAACGTCTAAAAAGCAGCAGTTGCAAGGCTTGCATAATTTATAAAAAATCATTAATGGCTGAACGTATTGATATTAAAGGCTTTGGGAAACATTATAATAAAAATCTTGTAAATAATGTGTATATTATATCCACAACACAATATATTGTGTTGTGGATATTTTTTTATCGGCAAGAAACCATAGAAATTATCGATATTTATAACAACTATATAAATCAATAAGTTATAAAACAATAATTAAAAACGATAATAAATATTGAAAAAACACGGCAAAAAAATAAAAATTTTTCTTGACAAAAATACAATATATTGTATATTTATTAACAATCAATACAAGATAGTAATATCTTAAATTAATCCGGCTTTCGGAAGTGGTTTTCGGGGGCCGAACCAAAGGAGGTGAAAATTAATGGCTTGTGCAAAGAAAGCTCCGGCGAAGAAGGCGGTGAAGAAGGCCACCAAGAAGGTCGCCAAGAAGAAAAAATAACTGCTGGCTAACATGAACGTCCCCAACCATAAACCAATCTAAAAGGGAGAGAAGACATGCCAGTTAAGAAGAAAGCCACCAAGAAGGCCACCAAGAAGACCACCAAGAAGAAAAAGTAGTTTATCTAACATCAGGTGTGCTCAAAACGTCCCGGCAAAGCCGGGACGTTTTTATTGTCATGTGAAATCAGCCCGGCCCGTTGGCTTGACTTTACGAACAGCAATACCATATAATCAACTTTCCTCTGCGGGACAGGGCCGGGGTAGATTGAAACATGATGCCGGGAACTGCCAAATCTCTCCGGCCGGGTTTTTAGGGAAGTCCGGATGAGGTTGCTGGGAACAATAATTACCGTGCAGATTGATATTAGGGATGAAAGAGCTGCTTAAACTTAAGAAATATGTCAGCCGCCACCGCTGGAAAATTCTGGGCGGGCTGACCGCCCTGATTGCGGTCGACATACTGCAGCTTTACATCCCCCAGGTGCTGCGGCTGGCGGTAGATGCCCTGGCCGCCGGAAGGGCCACCAAGGGCCTGATCCTGGTCTATGGGGGTTGGGTGGTGGCCATCGCCCTGGGTATGGGCGTGGGCCGTTTCTTCTGGAGGTTTCTGATCATCGGCTCGGCTCGCCGTACAGAACAGGAGTTGCGCCAGGACTTTTATACCCATCTGTCCACCCTGGACTTCTCCTTCTTTGACGAGCATAAGACCGGAGATCTGATGGCCCACGCCACCAATGATATCAACGCCGTGCGGATGGCCCTGGGTTTCGGCCTGGTGATCTTGACCGACATCGTGGTGTTGGGGGCGGCCTCGCTGTATTTCATGAGATCGGAAGAGCACACGTCTGAACTCCAGTCACCGAATACGAT
>CALGNM010000314.1 GCA_937958665.1 uncultured bacterium
ACCACCGAGATCTACACTCTTTCCCTACACGACGCTCTTCCGATCTGACAGGAACGTCCTGGCCGGTCAGCATCAGATCGGACACCTTTAGCAGCAGACGCTTGCCCAACCCCCCTCCCGGATGGAAGCAGGCGAAATCCTCCGGGCTGAAATTCCGGCGGTCCAGCAGGGCAATGGCCAGGGCATCGCCCATGGCCAGGGCGGCGGTGGTGCTGGAGGTGGGAACCAGGTCGTGGGGGCAGGCTTCCTCCTTAACCGAAACATCCAGCACCACGTCGGACAGGCCGGCCAGCGGGGAATCAGCCTTGCCCAGCAGGGCGATGATGGCCACCCCCACCCGCTTCAACACCGAGAGAAGTTCGTAAAGCTCGTCGGTCTCTCCGCTCTTGGAGATGATGATGGCCGCGTCGCCCTTGCGCACCAACCCCAGGTCGCCGTGCAGGGCGTCGGTGGGATGCAGAAAGAAGGCCGGGGTGCCGGTTGAGGTCAGGGTGGCCGCTATCTTCTGGCCGATCAGCCCGGATTTGCCCACCCCGGTGACAATCACCTTGCGCTTGACCCGGTAGAGGGTGTCCACCGCCTGGTCGAAATTGCCGTTGAGCCGCTCGGCCATGTCGGCCAAGGCCTGGGCCTCGGTCCGGATGACCTTCCGCCCCAGGGCTGCAACTGATCTATTTTGTTTCTTCATGGCTGTGAGGTATCTGTTGCGATACTCGGTTCAAACATATTTTTTTGCCACCTGGTCCAGCTCCATCAAACTCTCCAGCAGCCGCTCCAGCCTGTCCAGCGGCAGCATGCTGGCGGCGTCGCACTTGGCATCGCATGGATTCGGATGCGTTTCGATGAAGATGGCGTCGCAGCCGCAGGCCACCCCGGCCCGGGCCAGCGGCTCGATGAATTCCGGGCTGCCTCCGGCCGGATCGCTGGATGGTTTTCCATACTTGCGGATGGTGTGGGTGACGTCGAACACCACCGGATAGCCTAGGGAGCGCATGATAGGCAGGGCCTTGAAATCCACCACCAGATTGTGATAGCCGAAGCAGGTTCCCCGCTCGGTCAGAAGTATCCGATTATTGCCGGCCTCCTCGATTTTTTTAACGATGTGCCCCACGTCCTCCGGCGCCAGAAATTGGCCCTTCTTAACGTTGACCACCCGGCCCGTCCCGGCAATTTTCAAAGTCAGCTCGGTCTGCATGCACAGATAGGCCGGGATCTGAATGACATCCAGCACCTCGGCCGCCGGCCCCACCTCCTCGGGGTAGTGAACGTCGGAGAGGACCGGCACCTCGAACTGCCGCTTGACCTCCTCCAGCAGCCTCAGGCCGGCTTCCAGACCCGGGCCCTGGTAGCTCTTGGCTGATGAGCGGTTGTCCTTCTTGTAGGATGACTTGAAGATCAGGGCCATCTTGAGCCGGTCGGATATCCGCTTGATCTCCTCGGCGGCCCGCATCACCATCGATTTATCCTCCAGCACGCAGGGGCCGGCTATCAGGGCCAGCGGGGCTCCGCCGCCCATCTTCATCTTCCCGATGTTGAGCTGTTTGGTCATCCCGTTTCTCCGCATGTTCCACTTTGGATATTACCAGAGCCAGCCCCCAGCTCCTCCAGCCTCTGGCGGTAGTCGATATTGCCGGATTCACCCCACAGCCGCTGATAGATCTCGGCAGCCGCGTCCCGGTGGGCCGAGAGGCCGGTCAGTTTGAACAGATGGTAGCGGATGTCAGCCCGATCCCGGTCGGCCTCGGTCCCAGCCAGTAGCTTCTCCAGCCCGGCCTCGGCCCCAGCCCGGTCCTCCCCGGCAATCAGTCGGCAATGCAAAACGCCGGATTTTAATGAAATCTCCCGGCAATTGCTCTCCCCGGCCAGACGGATAGCCCTTTGGTTGACCCTCCAAGCATCCTGGAATTCGCCCTGCTGGTGGTGGAAGTCGGCCAGAAAGTATAGGTTCTGGGACAGCTGGAACAGGTTGCCGGAGCCCTCGGCCGCGGCCACCCCCCGCTGGAAGAAATCCCTGGCCGCGCCCGGCTGGCCGGCCCGGACCTCCAGCTTGCCAAGGTTGGCCAATAGCACCGCCAGGTTCTCGGCGTTCCCCAGTTCCCCGGTCAGATTCAAAGCCTGGTTGAAATGGAAACGGCTGGTCTGAAAGTCCCCCAGCAGCATCTCGGTGATACCCAGATCATCCCTGGCCACTATCTGCCCCGGCTTGTCTCCCAACTCCAAGGAGATCTCCAAGTACTGGGTGAAGTATTCCCTGGCCTCCGCTAGCCGGTCCATCTCAAAATAGATGGACCCCAGGTTGGCCAAGGCATAGCTGATCACCTGGCGGTTTCCCTGCTGCCGGGCCATCTCCAGGTTGCCAGAGCAGAATTCCAGGGCCCTGTCATAATCCCCCAGTTCCTGGTAGATCATGCCTATATTGCCAAGGGCGATGCTCTCGGTCTCCCGGTCCCCCAGTTCCCGGGCCAGATCCATGGCCCGTTGATAGTATTCCAGCGCCCGTTCGAAATCGCCCTTCTCGTAGTAGATGATGCCCAGGTTGCCGACCGCCCGGCTGATGCCCTGCCGGTTGCCCAGTTCCTCGGCGTGGCGCAGGGCCTCCTTCAGGCATTCCAAGGCGCTTTCGTAATCGCCCCGGTTGTGGTGGATGCTGGCTATGTTGCACAGCACCCTTCCCTGTCCCCGCCGGTCACCGGCGTCCTGAAAAATGGTCAGGGCCCGGTCAAAGACCCGCCCGGCCTCCGGGTACCGGCCCTGGTTGACCTGAAGGCTGCCCAGCCGGCTGCAGGCCTCGGCTAAAAAAGAACTGTCCCGACACCGTTCCAGCTCAGCCAAAGCCACATTCAGCAGGGCCTCGGCCTGAGCCCAGTCCCCGGTGATCTCCAGGGTGTCAATCTTGCGCTCTATCACCTGATAGGGGTAATATCCCCCCCCGGATTCCTGCTCCAGCCACATCAGGACCCGGCCCGGGCGTTTAGCCGCGGGGACCGCCTGACTGTTGGCCTCTCCCTCCATGGGCGGTTATTCCGCCCCTAAGACCCATCGGCCGGGGCCGGAGTGCGGTGCCTGATGATCAGGTGAACCCCATAGACCCCGGCATAGGCGGGAATCAGGGCCAGCAGGGAGAAGAACAGATTCTGCTTGAACTCCGGCATCAGGTCCAGCATCAGGGCGACCAGTTGGAGGATGAACGGACCAAATCCCAGCGAAAGGGCCAGGCTGCGGGGCGGCTGTTCGAACTTCCATCCCAGCAGGGCTCCGGCCGCCAACACCAGCAGGGCATTGGGTGCCCAATGGAGCCTCACCAGGTCAAACCAGCCCGCCGCCATCCCCGCAGCGGTGGCGATATAGAAGGCCGCGTTCCTCTCAAAGTGATTGGCCGGCATTTTTTACTCTCCTTCGTTTAGTCTGTTATTATAGCAGATTATCGGGGGTAAAATAAAGTCAATTCAGCAGCAGAGCCAGCAGGGCCAGGCTCATGGCCAAAAAAAGCAGGGCGGTGGCCAGCTTGACCCCAGCCACCGAGTTCTGGGCCCAAGCGGCGATCCTCTTGGAGGACACCCCCCAGAAGGCGATGGCAAAGGTGACGATCATCGGCACCTCGAACATCAGGTTGTACAGCAGCAGGTACCAGTAGGCCTGCATCCGGTAGGATGAGATCTGGCTGACGAAAGCGATGGTCGGCAGGTACACCTGGCCGGTGCAAGCGAATTCCAGCACCGAGGTAAGCAGACCTACCACGAAGGCTCCTCCGATCAGTCCGCCGGCCCCCATTCTCTCCCGGATGATCCGGTGGATCCTCTGCTTGGTCCGGGTCGATAGCTGGAGGTCCATCCCGGCCAAGTCCCCCCGGCGGGCCTTGAGGTAATCCCGGAAGTTAAAGATGGCCAGCCCCAGCCCGGCGGCCGCCGCCAGCCAGTACATCAGCCGGCTTAGAATCGGCAGGGCCTTGATGGTCATCAGGAACGACAGGCTCCCGATGCCGATCAGGAAGTAGACCAGGAAGTCGGCCAGGGTATAGGACAATCCCACTGCCAAGATCTCCCAACGGCGGCGGCCTACGAAGGCCAGATAGGAGACGAAGAAAACCAGCACCGCCAGGGAACAGGGGTTGATCCCGTCCAGCAGACCGGCCCCCATCACCCCCAGCAGGCCGAAGGAACTGAAGCGTTTGAAAATGCTCTGATCGGCCCGGTCGGCCAGGGCCCTGGCCTCCACCCACGGTATGCGGACTGGACCGTTCTGGTGCTTGACGATCAGGGCTGACAGGGCCTGGTCTTCGATCTGGCTTTCCAGCAGGTAGTCGTCCCCCAGATAGGCCGCCGGGGCCTTCAGGCGGCTGTCATCAGGCAAGCCGTACAGCAGACCCAAAGCCTCGGCCATCAGTTGGCCCTCCCTGGTCTGCAGGTCGAATTTCCGGACCGCCAGACGGGGATGCTCATTCTGCAGAGCCCTTATCATATACTCGACCCGGCCGCATTTCTGGCAACGCAGATCGGTGACCAAAGCCAAATAGATGCTGTCGGCGGCCCCAGCTACACCATCCTGGCCGGCCGGATGGCCATCCTTGGACGAATGGGGTTCACTCGGAGCGATCGAATCCGGATTTCCCGCTCGGCCCAAAGCTTCCCGCACCAGCCGGGCTAAATCCCGCTCAATCTCGGCCGGACCGCCCAGCAACCGGCGTCCGATCACCACTACCGGAATCTGGTTGTTGCGGTCGTCCAGCAGTCGCTCATAGTCCGCCAGCAGCCGGTACTGCCGGGGATCGTTGATGTCGTGATAACGGATGGTCAGCCGCCCCCGGTATTTTTTACCCAACTCAGCCAGCAGGCCGTTTTTTATCCTCTCGCAGTCGGAACAGTCCGAGGCCACGAAGACCTGGAGCACACCAGCTGCCCCGTCCGGCAGGGTGTCCGGCCGCCCAGGCTGGCTTTGGTCCGGGCCTGGGCCGATGATCCGATGTACCTCCGGATGGTCAGGCAGTTCCGAAGTGATGCCGTATAGCCAGGATTCAGCCAGTTCCCAGCCTCCCTCTGATTCCCGAAGCACCGCCCTGGTCAGACGCTTGCCGCTGGCCCCGGACTCTATGATCGGAACCCCGCTGCTGTAGTGGGGGTGCTCCAACTCGGCCTGGCTGTGCCCTCCGATTATCAGGGACAGCTGGGGAAACTTGCCGGCCAGTTCGATCTCCTCCTCGAATCCCAGATGCGAGACCAGTATCAGCAGGTCGGCTTCGGCCCCCAAGCTGTCCACCAGAATCCTCAAAACTTCCTCGGGAGGCAGGACCGATATCCCCTCCAGAGTCTCGGCCGGATAATATTTCAGGGTCTTCTCCGATATCAAGCCGATCAGGGCCACCCTAACATCCGGGCTCCCCATCTTCACCACCCGATATCCCGGCACCAGCGGCCTGCCCCGGTAAAGCAGATTGGCGGAGATGAACGGCGTCCCAAATTTAGCCTGAATCTCCTGCAGGTACCCGGCCCCCCGTGATAGTTCCTGGTCGCCCACCCCCACCGCTTGGTAGCCCATGGCACGGTAGCAGGCCAACAACAGCGAGTCGCTCTTCCGGTCGGCGCTGAGTCCGAAAATGTCCCCGGATTCCAACAGCAGGTACTCCCGGCCCCGAGAGAGCCTCTGGATCAGGGTGGCCGCTTTAGCCAGCCCGCCCTTGGGCTCGCTGGGACAGCGGCAGGGGAAAAGGTTCCCGTTAGTCGAATTTGTCTGGAATATCTGTATTTCCCGGGCCGAGGCTGGAAGTCCGGACACCAGCAGGATCCAGACAGTCATGACAACCAGGAGTCTTCTCATAACCTCATGACAGCTGTTTGTTATAATCAGTGATCTTTCCATTGCAAGTGGGGACATATCTGGTCCCTACACGCGGTAGGGGCAATTATGTGAATTGCCCCTACCATTTGAATGCTCCTTGTGACCGGCGGCTACATCTTGGCGGCCATCATTTGGGCCAGCTCGGCGATCCGGCAGGAGTAGCCCCACTCGTTGTCATACCAGCTGACAACCTTGAAGAACCGCTTCTCGCCCTTGAGGTTATTTTGAAGAGTGGCCAGCGAGTCGTAGATGGATGACCGGTTGTCGTGAATAAAATCGGTGGACACCAGCTCCTCGTTGCCGTATCCCAGGATGCCCTTCAGGTAGCTCTCCGAGGCTTTTTTCATCAGTCCGTCGATCTCCTCTATGGAGGTATCACGGGCCGAGCGGAAGGTTAGGTCCACCACCGAGACATCGGCGGTTGGCACCCGGAAGGACATCCCGGTCAGCTTGCCCTTGGTGGCGGGCAGGACCTCTCCCACCGCCTTGGCGGCCCCAGTGGTGCTGGGAATGATGTTGATGGCCGCCGCCCGCCCGCCAGATCGGAAGAGCGTCGTGTAGGGAAAGAGTGTAGATCTCGGT
>CALGNM010000315.1 GCA_937958665.1 uncultured bacterium
ACATCTACCACGGCAACGACGGTACCCATATGCCCTGGAACGACACCGCCCAGCTGAACTACCTGTTGCCAGAGGTACGGACGGCGGTGATGGACGAGATCCTTCGGGTGGCCGGCTATTCTTCGATCATCCGTTTTGACGCCGCCATGACCCTGGCCAAAAAACATTACCAGCGGCTGTGGTTCCCCCCCCCGGGCAGCGGGGGGGACATCCCCTCCCGTTCCTGGCACGGCTTAAGCCAGGAGGAATTCGAGCGGGCCTTCCCCCAGGAATTCTGGCGGGAGACAGTGGACCGGGTAGCCCGGGAGGCCCCGGACACCCTGCTGCTAGCCGAGGCCTTCTGGCTGATGGAGGGCTATTTTGTCCGCAGCCTGGGCATGCACCGGGTCTACAACAGCGCCTTCATGAACATGCTCCAGCGGGAGGAGAACGCCAACTACCAAAAGGTGATATCCAGCCTGCTGGAATTCGATCCCCGCATTCTTCAGCGGTTCGTCAACTTCATGAACAACCCCGACGAACAGCCGGCCGTAGCCCAGTTCGGCAAGGGCGACAAATATTTTGGGGTCTGCGTGATGATGTGCACCCTGCCCGGCCTGCCAATGTTCGGCCACGGCCAGCTGGAGGGATTTGCCGAGAAGTACGGAATGGAATACCGCCGGGCCTACTGGAACGAGGCCCCCGACCGGGACTTGATGGAGCGCCACCGGCGCCAGATATTCCCCCTGCTCCGGCAGCGGCGTCTGTTCAGTCAGGCCGACCACTTCGCCCTATACCAGATGCGCTACTCTCAGGGGCATCAGCAGCACGATGTCTTCGTATACTCCAACCGGGACCAAGCCCAGCAAACCTTGGTGGTCTTCAACAACCGCTACCAGCGGTCGGAGGGCTGGATAAACCGGTCCTTCCCCCTCAAGGGTTCTTCCTCGGCCGAAGCGGCCGAATTCCGGCTGGCGGAGAGGCTGGACCTCCCCGACCAGGGTTGGGTGGCCTTCTCCGACCTGCTTTCCGGGCTGGAATATCTCCGCCCGGCCCGCCAGATCTGGGACAGCGGCCTGTACGTCCAATTGGACGGATTCGAGTGCCATGTCTTCACAAATTTCCGCCACCTGCCTGACCCCTCCGGAGAATACGCCGCCTTGGCCGCCCGGCTGCAGGGCAAGGGCGTCCCCAGTCTGGAGCATTCCCGGTGGGAGATGAGGATGGATGGCCTGCTGTCCGTCTTCAACCGGCTATTGGAGCCAGTCCGAAAGCCAGATTTGCTGGAGGACAATTCCGCCGGGAAGGCACTGCCTTTAAGCCTTAAAGAAGTTCTTCAGGATATGGCCACCCAGGCCTCCGGCCTGTTCGGGCCGCCGGCGTCCGGGATTATCGAACCGGCTGATGTCGCAGAGAGGCTGGCCTGCCGTATGAATTTGGCCGGAAAACGTCCCCGCCTTCTAGCCAATTTGCTGTCACTTTGCGGCAAACAACAGCCTGGCCCCGGCGAGCTGGCAACCCTCTACTGCCTGACGGCCATGGAAGGCATCCTGGAAATAGTCCCCCAACCCCAGGCCCGGGAGCTGCTATGGGGAAGGCTGGAGGAAGCGTTGGAAAACGGGCCGATCGGAGAAAAGGCCTATCAGACCCGCTTGCTATTGGAGGTTTTGCTTGACAGCAAGCAGGACTGGGGCGAGGTGCTTATCGACCCGAAGGAGACGGCCAAATTCCTGGAAAGGCCCCAAACCCTGCAATATCTGGGCTGTAACTGGCACCAGGATGTCTACTGGTTCAACCGGGAGGCCTTTTTGCACCTGATGCTGTGGCTGGCCCTGGCTGCCGTCCTGACTGTACCAGCGGGCCACGGTTTCGCCCCGGGACGGGTCCGGGTGAAAATTCTCCGTTCCGCCGCTTCGTTGGCCCAGCTGGGGGATCGATCCGGATTTGACTACCACCGGCTGATGGAGCTTCTTAGACAGCGGAAAATTGATGCAACTTGATTTGCTGTTCAAACAAAAAGGGGGCCGCCCTATGCGGTCCCCTTTTTTACCTTTTTGCTGGCTTATTTCCGTACGGCCGAAAGCCCCATGATTATCCCCAGGGCCACCGACCACAGGGCGGCCAGCCCTATCTGATAGTTCTCCGGCAGCGAGAAGGTGACCGTATGAGCGGGAATCCAGAACCACAGCAGGGTTAGCCAGGCCTTCTTCAGGCCGCTGGTGTCCCAGCGCCACATGATCAGGTTCTCCTCCAGGCGGTGGAAGAACATCATCTGGGGGCCGAACAGCAGATTGGTCAGCACCGAAACCATCAAGGCCCAGAGGACCGAGCCGTGGGGGGCTTCCGGCAACAGGCGGTGGGCGATTAGTCCGTCCACGAAGGCCTTCATGCCCACGAAGCCGTACTTGATGACCACCCCCAGCAGGGCCCAGGCCAGCACCCGGCCCGCCACCTGCCAAAAATTGCCCAGGGCCGACAGCTTCTGCCTTCTTATCATCAGGGAGATGACCTCCCCCAGGGTTCCAAGTAGGCCAAACTGCACCGCCGCTGACAGCAGCCGGTTTTGTGAGACCCATTGCAGATAACACTCCATATCAGCCCCCTCTCATCAATTTGCAGCCCCGGGCCGGTAGAAGCAGACCTGGTCAGCTTCGCCGCCTTCGCCGATCCGGCCGTAGAAGGTCTCATCCATCATCGTCTTGAAATCCTTGGGCCTCAGGTAGCGGGCGGTGATCTCAACTTGGCCATCGTGAAAGGCCTTGATCTTGACGTAGTTATAGAGGTACTTGCCCTTGCGGGTGGTGATCAGCACCGTTTCCGAGAAGGTGACAAAAGCCTGGGGATTGCCGATGGAGTTGGCGGCGAAGTACTCGAATGTCCCCAAGGCCATTCCCCCCACCGCCTGAGGGGCGGGGATGGTGTCTTTCCCGGACACCAGGGTGCATCGCCCGTAATGGATCACCACTCTGACCTGCTCCCCGCTCTTAAGAGCCGCCATCAATTGGTCAAAGCTCTTGAGCTGCTCGGCCGGGGCAGCTGGGGCCACACCGGCCATTGCCCAAAGCAATCCCGTGGCCAGCAGTAAAATTCTGCTCATTTCATGCCTCCTTTTGGCTTTGAAATAACCTCCAGCATTTTCTTGTGCAGATGCCGGTTGGCCGCCAGACATTCCGGAAAGTAGATGCTGTGACGCCGGCCCTGGAAATCTGTGACCTTACCCCCGGCCTCGGACACCATCAGCGAGGCGGCCGCCGCATCCCAGGGCTTGAGCTTGAGCTCCCAGAACCCGTCGAACCGGCCGCAGGCCAGATAGGCCAGGTCGATGGCCGCCGAACCCGGGCGCCTCACAGCCTGGGCCCGCTTGATGAAACGGCGGAAATGGTTCAAATTGTCCTCCCGGCTGGTGTGGACGTCGTAGGGAAATCCAGTGGCTAGCAGGCTGCGGACCAGCTCCCTCTGCCCTGAGACCCTTATCCGGCGGCCATTCAGGAAGGCCCCGCCGCCCCTGGCCGCGGTGAACATCTCCTTAAGGTTGGGGTTGTAGACCGCCCCGGCCCGCACCACCCCCTGCTCCTCAAATGCGATGGAGACGCACCACACCGGAAAACCGTGGGCGAAGTTGGTGGTGCCGTCCAGCGGATCTATGATCCAGCGGCGGGCCGAGGGGGTGCGCTGGTCTCGGCTTTCTTCGGCCATGATGTCGTCGTCGGGGAAACTTCGCCTGATGATGGATAATATCAGGGCCTCAGAGGCCCGGTCGGCCGTCGTGACCAGGTCGATGGGGCTCTTGTAGCTGACCCTCAGCTTACGCCGCGACATTCGCAGCAGCAAATCACCCGCCGTTCGGGCCGCCCCAACAGCAATCTTCAACTCTTTCTGATACATGAACACTAGTATAATCCAAATGGGCCGTGATTTCAAACAAAATAATACCTGTGAGCCGGCATCAACCGGTTGACTTTGTCGGCCCCATGTCTTATCCTTAATGGCGATTATGATCGATCCCATCCTGAACTGGCAGACCTTTCTGGTGGTCCTGCCGCTGGTTTTCTTCGCCGGCCTGGTGGACTCCATTGCCGGGGGCGGGGGTTTGATATCGGTCCCGGCCTACCTGGCCGCCGGACTGCCCCCCCATTTCGTGCTGGGAAACAACAAATTCTCCTCGGCCTTCGGCACTTTGGTGGCCACCCTGCGCTACCACCAGGAGAGGATGATCGACCTGCCGGTGGCTTTACTCAGCGCCGCCTTCGCCTTGGCCGGCTCCTTTCTGGGCACCCGGGCGGTGCTGCTGGTGGACCCCGGATTCCTGCGATACGTGCTGGCGGGACTGGTGCCGGCGGCCGCCATCTTCACCCTGCTCAAACGGGACCTGGGGGCCCGTAACAATTCCCATCGCAACGGCCCCCGGACCAAATATCTGCTGGCAGCCCTGGCCTCGTCCGGCATCGGTTTCTACGATGGCTTCTTCGGCCCGGGCACCGGATCGTTCCTGATACTGTTCTATACCCTGGCCCTGAGGTACGACTTCGTAACCGCCAACGCCAACACCAAGGTGGTCAACCTGGCTTCCAACCTGGCGGCGGTGATAACCTTCATGGCCCACGGCAAGGTGCTTTACTCCTTGGGTTTTCCGGCGGCGGCCTGCGGCATCGCCGGAAACCTGTTGGGCGCCAGGCTGGTGACAACCAAGGGATCTCGGATCATCCGGCCGATATTCATCTTTGTGCTATTTCTGCTGCTGATTAAAATTGTCTGCGACCTGATGGTCGGGCCATGATGGTGGAAAGCGGAGAATTCATGAGTTTGGTGGAGCAGGCCGTGGAGGGCCTGCCAAAGATTTTCAGGGACCGGCTGGAGAACATCGCCATTACGGTGGAGGACTATCCCTCCCCGGCGGTTTTGAGATCTTTGGAGGGGCCGGCCGGTAGACGCTCCCTGCTGGGCGTCTACATCGGCATACCCTACAACAGCCGGCCGGCCGGCCCCATCTCCGGCAAACTGCCCGACCGGATCGAGCTGTACCAGCGGAACATTGAGTCCGTCTGCCGCACCCCGCAGGAGGTGGTGGAGCAGGTCAGAGAAACCATTATCCACGAGGTGGGACATTATTTCGGACTAAGCGAGGAGGACCTGGATAAGCTGGGCACCTGACAGCCAACCGCCCCCCTCTAAAAAAAATGACATCCCCGCACCAGCGGGGCTGTCATTTTTTTGATGAAACAAACCGTCTCCCGGCCTCGTATTCTGCCATGAAGCCAAACCGACCAACCTGAACCAATTAAGGAGAGGAACGGGAAATGAAAGGAATAGTCGACATCAAGATGGTGGACTGGGGGGGCTTGATCCCCATCGGCACCATCCTGGCCTTGATCCTGATCTGCATCATATAGACCTATGCCGGGCCAGCTCCCAAAACCCACGCCCCAAGGGCCGGAACACCTCCGGCCTTTCGGCATTGGCCGCGGACAGCCCGTGGCCTGCCAGAGAGCCGATTGATGGCGCAGGAGACCTGGTCCGTTCCGTCCGCCCTTTTGGGTTTGACATCGGCTAATACCAGATGTTATACTGCCGGCATGGAAAGGGCTGAACAGGACCAGGTCCTGGTTAATAAATGCCTGGCCGGGGACAGCCGGGCCTTCAACCGGCTGATAGACCTCTACAAGCGCCAGGTGTTCTCCCTGATCCTGCGGCTGGTCGGAAACCAGGCCGATGCCGAGGACATCGCCCAGGAGACCTTCATCAAAGCCTACCGGGGGCTGGCCGGCTATGATCCCTCTCACCCCTTGCTCACCTGGCTGTTCAGGATCGCCCACAACTCGGCCATCGACTTCCTGCGGGCCCGCAAGCCCGAAGCCCTGTCCATCAATGATGACCAAAACCCACTGGAGGTGGAGGATCCCGGCGTCAACCTGGAAGAACGAATGGAGGCCTCATCACAACACCAGCTAATCGAAGGGGTGTTGGCCTCCCTGCCGTCCCTCTACCGCGAAATACTGGTGCTCCGTCACCAACAGGAGCTCTCCTACCAGGAGATCGCCCAATCGCTGGGCATCCCCGAGGGGACGGTTAAGGTCCGGCTGTTCCGGGCCCGGGATTTGATGAGGCAGAAGCTGTCCCGGATGGGCTATGGGTAACAGGTTGTCTGCCTTTGACTTGGCTACAACGAAACATTCGCCCCGGGGTTTTCGTAATATTGCCAGAATGGAGGTTACGCCATGGAATGCCAGGAGATAAAATATAAGCTGCAGGAGCTGGTGGATGGCTCCCTGGAAAAGGATGAAGCCGCCGCCGTCCGGAAACACCTGAAAGTCTGCCATGACTGCGCTACCGATTACCGCCTGCTGGCTTTGACGGCCCAGGCCATCCGGTCCCTGCCCCTGGCCGGGCCGGGCCCGCTGTTCAACGCCCGGATAATGGACTCGCTGGGACTGGATTACCTCCCTGGCAGGATCAGGCCGGCGGCCAAATGGTTGTTGGGTACGGCCCTGGGGCTGAGCTCGCTCTGGATAGCCGTCCTGGGGCTGGGCCTGCACTTGGGGCTGATCCGAACCGACCCGGGCCGGATTTATTCCTTGGCCAAATCAACCGTCGGTCTTTTAGCCGACCTTCAAGTGATAGTGATCCGGGCCGGACTGCGGCTGGCCGACCTTTTCGGTCTGGCCGGCAAGATTTTTTCGACCCTGCTCAGCGGATCTAACCTGCCGGTCCAGGCGGCCATCTCGGCGGCAATCTCCCTCGGCCTTATGGTCCTTATATCCCGGAAAATCCATCAACCATCCAACATATAGCTTGTGAAAGGATAATCGAAATGTCAACCTCCAACAAACATATCCACGGGGCCGGGCGGCTGCTGAAGTCGGCCCTGGCCTGGCTGGTGCTGGCCTCCGGGGCGGCCCGGGCCCAGGAGACGGCAATCGCAATCCCGGGGGCGGACCACCACTCCGATTCCAGTTACCGGGTCAAGGTCGGGAACCGGGAGGTCGAGATCGACTCCCGGAACGCCCGGGTCGGCGATTTCTACGTCGGCCCGGCCGACACCATCAGCGATGATGTGGTCACCAAGGGCGGCAGCATCACGGTGGAGGGCATGGTGACCGGGGACTGCGTATCGTTGGGCGGCCCGGTGAGAGTCAACGGAACGGTGCTGGGCGATGTGGCCTCCTTCGGCGGCCCGGTGGAGGTAACCGGTTCGGTCAAGGGGGATGTGGCCTCCTTTGGAGGCCCGATAACCGTGGAGGGTTCGGTGGGCAACGACATCGCCTCATTCGGGGGGCCGGTCAAGCTGGGAGCCCGGGCCGAGGTGGGCGGCGACATCGCGGTGATGGGCGGATCCATCGAGAAGCCGGACGGAGCGGTGGTGCACGGCGAGATCAAGAACATCGACCTGGGGATGCTCAACAGCTTCATTCCCCGGATCGTAGGCTCGGCCGCCCTTTCGGCCCAACCCAAGCCCACCGCCGCCAGGCGGGCCGTCAAATTTCTGGTGGTCTTCTTTATGCTGGCCGGGCTGGGCATCATGGTAATACTGCTGGGAACCTTCTTCACCAGGCCGGTGGAGCGGGTCGCCCATATTATCGAGGTTGACTTCTGGAAATCGGCCGGCATTGGGTTCCTGATCCAGATCTGCATAGCCCCGGCCCTGACCTTCATGGCGGTATCCATTCTGGGCATCCCCCTGATTCCCGTGGCCGTCCTGCTTGTGGTGGCGGCCATCCTGATGGGCATCGCCGGCTTCGGGGCGATCATCAACCAAAAGCTGATGCATGCCCTGGGGCGTTCTCCCATGAAAACCCTGCCGGCGGTGGCCCTGGGATTCCTGCTGCTGCACTGCCTGTTCCTGCTGGGATCCCTGGTCAGCATCGCCGGCAGCCCCTTGACCGCCCTGGGGGTAATATTTGCCATCATAAACTCCATCGTCCTGTGGTGCGGAATAACGGTGGGCTTGGGCGCGGTATGGGCCACCCGGCTGGGCACCCGGGAGGGATTCCCGGCTCCGGTGGTCAAAATCTAGGATCCCGGCCCGCGGCCGAAACCGAGCCTTCGGGGACCTCTTCCCGGAGGCTTTTTTTCGGCCCTTATCCCAATTCAGGGGGGAGGCTTGCTAAATCGGGATTTCGGGTATATAATTACCAAGACAATCAACCAGATTATGGAGGAAATAATGGCCAAGAGGCTTTTCCGTTCCAACAAGAGCCGGATGCTGGGCGGGGTATGCGGCGGAATCGGCGAATACTTCGATGTCGACCCCACCATCATCCGTCTGGCGGCGGTGCTTTTCGCCTTGACCGGCGGGGCCGGGACACTGGCTTATCTCATCGCCTGGATCATCGTACCCGACCAGCCGGCGGCATACGCCATGGCCAAATTGCTTTTCCGATCGATCCAGAACCGGATAGTGGCCGGGGTCTGCGGGGGGTTGGGGGATTATTTTGGCACCGACCCCCTGCTGTTCCGTATTATATTTATCTTTCTGGCCCTGGCCGGAGGGCTGGGCCTGGCGCTTTACCTGGCTTGCTGGCTGATAGTACCCCTTCCCCGTACCGGAAGTGGCGATCAAAACGGCCCGGAGTCAATTGTGGAACGTCCGGCCAGAGATCCATCTGGACTCGCCCTTGGAATAGGGCTGATCCTGCTGGGCATTTGGTTCCTGCTCAATAATCTTGGTTTGGTAAGCTTCAAATGGTCCCTGGCTTGGCCCCTGATCCTGGTCGCGCTGGGCCTGAGGTTGCTAATCGGAAACCGTAAATAAGGAACAGTCATGAGAAAGCTCCTGATATTCTTGTTGCTGACAGCCAGCTGGGCCTGGGGGTCCGACACCCTGGTGGTCCACCAGGACAGCCTGGCCAACGGCCTTAAAATCCTGACCCTGGAGAAGCCCGGCCTGCCGCTGGTCAGCTTCCAGGTGTGGTATCGGGTGGGCTCCCGCAACGAGCGCCCGGGCATCACTGGCATCTCCCACCTGCTGGAACACATGATGTTCAAGGGCACCGACCGGGTGGGGCCCGAGGAGTTCTCCCGGATAGTCCAGAAGCACGGCGGCAACTGCAACGCCTTCACCAGCGAGGATTACACCGCCTATTACGAGAACATCTCCACCGAGTTTCTTAACATTGCCATGGAGCTGGAGTCGGACCGGATGGCCAACCTCAAGCTGGACCCGGCCGAGTTCGGCCCGGAACGCAACGTGGTCAAGGAGGAACGCCGCCTCAGGGAGAATTCTCCCTACGGTCACCTGTTCGAGCAACTCAACGCCGCCGCCTACATTGCCCATCCCTACGGCTGGCCGGTGCTGGGGTGGATGTCCGATCTGGAAGCCCTGACCGCAGCCGACCTATCCGAATATTATCGAACCTACTACATTCCGGACAACGCCGCCTGCGTGATAGTGGGCGATATCAAGCGCAAGGATGCGGTGGCCATGGTGGCCAGGCATTTCGGCCACATTCCGGCCGGCCGGGCCAAGCCCCCCAAAGTCACCACTGTGGAGCCGACCCAGCTGGGGGAGCGCCGGGTCAAGGTGGTCACCGATGCCCGGATGCCCATCGTGGCCATGGGTTATCACATTCCGGCCATCGGCCACCGGGATCTCTACGCCCTGGAGGTGCTCTCCAACATCCTGAGCCAGGGGGAAAGCTCCCGGCTCCACCGCCGGTTGGTATATCAGGAACAGCTGGCCCTGTTTGCCGGCGGCTACAGCGAGGCCCAGACCGATCCCGGCCTGTTCCTGTTCTACTCGGCCCCCCTGGATGGCAAGACCACCGAACAGCTGGAGGCCGCCATTCTCGATGAGCTGGGCAAGGTCCAGCGGGAAGGAGTCGAACCCCGGGAGCTGCAGAAGAGCAAGAACCAGCTGGAGGCCGACTTCGTATTTCAACAGCAACGAAACAATGGGCTGGCCATCCAGATCGGCTCGGCCCAGACCCAGCTTGACTGGCGCTACCTCAACAGCTATTTGGCCAACATCCGGAGGGTCACCAACCAGGATGTTATGTCCGTAGCCCGCAAGTATTTTACGGAAAACAACCGGACGGTGGCCACCCTGGTGCCGGCCCATACCCTGAAAAATAAGGAGCTGTAAGTGAAGAAATTTTCTCTGTTCCTGCTTCTTTCATCCCTGCTGGCCTGGCCGGCCCTGGCGGCCTGGGAGCCTCCCCACCCTAAAAGGATTGTCATGCCCAATGGCTTGACGGTCCTGCTGCTGGAGAACCGCCAGCTGCCGGTGGTATCCCTGGAGGTGATGGTCAAGGCGGGCAGCATCACCGACCCGTTGGGCCAGGCCGGCCTATCCAACTTCACCGCCGAGATGCTGGCCCGGGGCACCAAATCCCGCAACGCCTTGGAGATAGCCGAGAGCTTCGACTACCTGGGAGCCCAATTCTCGGTCCGATGCGACCACGATGCGGTGTTCCTGTCGCTGACCACCCTGTCCCGGGATTTTGCCAAGGCCGTCCCGGTGCTGTTCGACCTGCTGGCCAACCCGGCCTTCGACCCGGCCGAGGTGGCCCGGATGCAGGGGGAGCTGGCCGCCTCGCTGCAGGCCCGCAACGACCGGCCCAACGTGCAATCATCCGACCTTATCAGCCTGATGCTATACCCCGGACACCCCTACGCCCACCCCCCCATCGGTTGGGCTAAGGACCTGGCCGGGGTCACTGCCCGGGACCTTTCGGAACATCACCACAGGTATTACACCCCCAACAACTGCGCAATCGCCGTGGTGGGCGATTTTCGGAGCGCCGAGGCCCAGAAGCTGATACGGCAAACCCTTGGCAAATGGGCCAAACGGGAGATCCCCCGGCCGGAACTACCGGAGCTCCCGGCCATAGATCGATCCCGGGCCGTGCTGTCACACCGGCAGATCAACCAAGCCTATATAAACCTGGGCTTCCGGGGGCCCAAAAGGGATGACCCCGATTACCAGGCCATCCGGGTGATGAACTACATCCTGGGTGGCGGGGGATTCGTCTCCCGCCTGGTCCGGACCATCCGTATGGCCCAGGGCCTGGCCTATGATGTCGACTCCTATTATGACCCCCGCTCCGACTATGGGCCCTACCTGCTGTCCCTCCAGACTAAATGCGCCTCGGCCGATACCGCGATCAAGAGCCTGATTGCCGAAATGCGCCGGATCCAGCACCAGCCGGTAAGCGATACGGAGCTCAAGGAGGCCAAAGACTATTTGCGGGGCAGCTATCCCTTCCGCTTCGAGACCAACGGCCAAATGGCCCGTCAGTTCCTGTATCTGGAGCTCTACGGGCTGGGCCCGGACTACTTCGGGCGGGACATTGACAAAACCATGGCCGTCACCCAGGACGATGTAATGCGGGCCGCCAAGAGGTTCCTGAGGCCCGACAATTTCCTGCTGGCAGTGGTTACCGACACCAGCCAAACCAGGCTCGCCATTCCCGGGCTGCTTATCGAGGGAAAGTGACCCCATAGACCATCCCTTGAACCAAGAAGCCCCCGCTGCTTAGCAGGGGGGGCTTCTCTTTTGGGTCCCTATTTTCCTTCCTGGTCCGAGGGCAGTTCGTCCAGGCTCAGTTCCCGGGAGTTGGAGGGCTTGAGCATGTTTCCCATCAAGGGATCGTAGTCGGCCGGCCCCGATTCCAGTTCATCCAGCTTGAATACATGGCCCCCAGTGCCAATCTTGGCGGCCAGGTCCTGGCTGACCTGCCCTCCCAGGGCCTCGGAAGACAGCTCATCCAGGCTGAACTCCCTGGCCCCCACCCCGATCCGGGAGGCAGCGTCCGGTTTGGCCGCCGCAGGGGCCGGCCGTTCGGCCGGCGGCTCTTCCCTGACCGGAGCCGGAGGGGCCGCCCCGGCCTCCGCTTTGCCGTAGTGGGCTATATCGATGGCGGCATCGGTCTTGGGAACAGCCTGGCGGGGCAGCAGGGAATCTATCCGGGACGGTTTCCGGCGGTCGGCCAGAATCTTTTCTATTCGGCGCAGGGCCTCGTCCATGGTTTACCTCCGGGCCCGGTAGGAGGCCAGTTTGCGGCGAGCCTCCTCATGGGTGGGTTGCAGGCTCAAGACCCTCTCCCAGGCCTTGATGGCCAGATCGAATTTCTCCAGCTCCTCGTAGGCCACCCCCAGATTGAAGTAGGCCAGGGAGTAATCCTCCCGCTTGGCTATGGCCTGATTGAACAGTTCGACGGCCTGCTGGTAGTCCTTCCTGATCCGGTACAGGCAGCCCAGGTTGTTGTAGGCCTCCGGGGCGTCGGGAGACAGCTCTATGGCTTTTCTGAAGGCCGCCACCGCCTCGTCCTTTTTGCCCAGGTCGCTCAAAGTCAGCCCCAGATTGTTGAAGGCCTCGGCAAAATCGGGCCGGATATCAAGGGCCTTCCGGAATTCGGCCTCGGATGCCGACAGCTCCCGGCGGTGGAAAAGCATCACCCCCCGGTCGTTGTGCTCGTTGGCCCGCTGGCGCCTCCGTTCGTTGCTGACATCCCGCTGTTCGTTGCGCTGCCCCTCTATCAGCTCCAGAATGGACTGCTGAAGCTTTATCAGCTGCTGCTCCACCTGCTCCAGACGGGCCTGCCTCACCGCATCGGCCTCGCTGAGCGACTTCAAGTATTCGCCCGACCGATCCATCATCCGGGACAGCCCCTCGTTCAGGCTGTCGGCGTTCAGCCCCCGCCCCAAGGTCTCGGCCACCAGTCCCTGCTTCTGGGAGATCTCGGCCAGCAACTCAGCCTCCCGGTCGCCTTGGGAGGCCCGCTTCTGCTGGTCCTCCAGAATCAGCTCCAGGATATCCCCGAACTTGCCCTGGTTGAGCATCAGGGCCTCCTTGATCTCGGACATGCCCTGGACCAGCGGCGCCAGCTGGTCCTTCAGTCCGACGCCTTCGGCCGACCGTTTCTGCTGGTCCTCCAGCATCAGCTCCAGGATGTCGGTGAACTTGGATTGGCCGGCCGCCAGGGCCTCCTTGATCTCGACGGCATTCTGCATCATTGGGGCCAGGACCTCCTGCAGGCCCCCGCCCTCCCCAGCCCGCTTCTGCTGGTCCTCCAGCATCAGCTCCAGGATATCGCCGAACTTGGCCTGGTTCTGATCGAGGGCGGCCTTCATCTCGGACAGGGCCGCCTGAAGCGGCCCCAGATCGATCCCGGCCGGCTCGCCGGCCTTCTCTTTTAGCCCGCTTAGGATCTCGTTGGTGGTTTCGGCTTTCTTGAGCACGTGCAGCTGAGCGGCGGCGGCGTTCTCCCGGGTCTCCTTGATCTCGGCCAGGATGGCCTTGAGGGTGGAGATCAATTCATCCCCGCCGGAAGCCGGACCCCTGCCCTCCATGGCCGGCAGGGAGCACTTGCCGGCCTGCTGGTCATAGATCTCGCACTGGGATTCCAAGCAGTCCTTGAGCTCCTGGGAGGGGGTCTCCTTCTCCTCGGTCACCCGTCCCTCGGAGTCGTATTTTATCTCCCGGATCACCTTGTGAACTGACAAAAATGGGCACTTGCTCATGGTTGGCTCCTAAATATGCATCAGAGTAAAAGATATCACAATAGCGGGGTTTCGTCAAGCGGGTTTCGCCGGGGCCCCTACCGCCCCGAACGCAATGGCTGCCCTCCCGAGACTTCCAGCATCCGTTCCAGGGCCAGCCTGGCCCGGGAAGCCACATCATCCGCGATTTCTATCCCATATTGCATATTATCCAGGCTCCAGGCTGCCTTGGCCAGGGTGGTCATCTTCATGTTGCGGCAGATTGCCCCGGAGGCCAGGGGATATATGCCCTTCTGGGGGTAGGCGGCCGAAAGCTGGTCCACCAGCCCCTGCTCGGTTCCGACCACCCATTGTTCGATCTCGGGATGTTCCTTTACCGCCTGCACCATGCCCGAAGTGGAGGCGGCCATATCGGCCGCCTCCACCACCTCCGGCGGACATTCCGGATGGACGATGATGGTGGCTCCGGGATGCTCAGCCCTGGCGGACAAGACATCCTGGACAGTGAAGCGGTTGTGCACGTAACAGTAGCCCGGCCAAAGGATCAGCCGGCGGCCCGCCATCCTGGAGGCGTAGGCCCCCAGGTTCCTGTCCGGCAGAAAGATGATATCCCGGCCGGCCGGCAGGGAATTTATTATCTGAACCGCATTGGAGGAGGTACAGCAGATGTCGCTCTCGGCTTTGACCGCCGCCGAGCTGTTGACGTAGGCGACCACTATCGGATCCTGGTATTTCTCCCGGGCCCGCCTGACGGCCTCCGGGGTGGCCATATCGGCCATGGGGCAGCCGGCCTGGGCATCCGGAAGCAGGACCATTTTATCCGGATTCAACAGCTTGGCGCTCTCGGCCATGAAGTGCACCCCGCAGAAGACGATGGTCTTGGCCTTGACCTTCACCGCCGCCTGGGCCAGGGCCAGTGAGTCGCCCAGATGATCGGCCAGCCTTTGGACCGGAAGGGTCTGGTAGTTGTGCACCAGGAAGACGGCGTCCCTCTCCTTCTTAAGCTGGGCGATCATTTGGTGGAGCCGGGCCTCCGGCATTTTTTGATATTGTTCGAGAGTCATTTTACCGCCGCACCCCTGATCAGTTCCTCGAACCGGTCGCCTTCCTTGGCGAATTCGATCTCCATTCTCAACACATATAGCGGCCGGCCGAAATTCCAGGAATTATGGAACCGGGCCGCATCTTTTTCAGTGGTAACTATGCAGTCGGCTTCTTCGGCTTCGCTGCGAATAATCCGCCGGTCCGAATCACGGTAACGGTGATGGTCGGGATAGATCCTGCTCCCGGAGACGATGTGCCCGGCTCTTTCGATATTTCCGACTAAGGATTGGGGCCGGGCTATCCCAGCCACCAGGAAAAGCTTCTTGCCGGACAATGCGTCCAGGCTTTCCGGCTTCAAAGTTCCCTTATCCCACAGCAACAGTTCCGTGATTTTATGGTTTGTAAAAAATATCTTGAAACCCTTTTCCTGATGAAACGGGATGGACACCGGCTTAATAATATTGGAGGCCATCGCCTCATCGCGTCTGGTCATTATCACCACATCGGCCCGAGCAACAGCCCTTAACGGCTCCCGCAGCATCCCGGCCGGCAGAACCCAGCCGTTGTCGAAGGGCCGACGGCAGTCCAGCAGGACGATGTCCAGGTCCCGCTTCAGCCGCAGGTGTTGGAACCCGTCATCCAGAATTATGGCCTGAGCCCCCAGCTCCACCGCCTTCTGCGCGGCCAGCGCCCGGTTTTGGCCGACGATGACCAGGGGGCCGGGCTGATCCTTGTTCCCCAGCAACCGCCGGGCCATCATAAAAGGCTCGTCCCCGGCCTGCTCCGGCCCGCATTTCAGCTCCGTCCCATCGCTGACCACCAGGAATTTTGACCCATTCCCGGATTCCCTTTTGTAGCCCCTGGAGAGTATGGCCGCCCTCCGGCCGTTTTTCATCAGCAGGCCGGCCACATAGATGGCCATGGGGGTCTTGCCGGTGCCCCCGGCCACCATGTTGCCGATGGAGATCACCGGCACCGCCGCCCGACGGCTCTTAAGCCACCCCCTTCGGTAGGCGTCGGCCCTCAATTCCATGATCAGCCCATAGAGAAGGGAGAACGGCCAAAGCAGCATTATCCGTATTATGTTGCCATAATCCATACCGGGTATAGGATAACCCATCTCAACCCAAAATACAACCGTTTTATGGGAAAAGACCGCCCGGAAGCTCCGGACGGTCCTCTCTGGGCCTCCATTCCAAGGGGATCAGGCCAGGCGGGCCACCAGCTGGGATAGCTCCTGGGCCTTGTCCTTTTCGATGACCAGCGAGCCGGAGATGAATATCCAGCGGGATAGTTCGGACAGATGCTCCTTCTGCAGCTGGTCGTAATCCAGGCCGTGCAGGTGGTATTTGGTCTGGCGGGCCAGGAACATCTTGGCCGCCGGCCCCAGGTAGGCGGTCGAGACGCTCAGCACTTTCTGGGCCAGGTCAGTCATGGTCATTTCCCTGCTCCGTTTTTTCGCTGTTCTCCTGGTGTTCTGCCATCATTATCTTCAGGCTGGCCACCATCCGGCCGAAGGATTCCGCCAGGTCGCCGATCTCGTCGTGCCGCCGGACGTCCATCTTCACCTCCATGTCGCCCAGGCTGATTCGTTTGGCTATCGAATTTAGCCGGTTGACGTCCCGGATGATGGTGGCCGAGAACAGCAGGATGATCATCCCGGCGAACAGCACCGCCAGCCCGATGATCAGGTAGATGGTGCGGCCGATGAACTCTTGGCGGGCGATCACCATCCGGCTGTCCATGTCCACCCCCACCAGCCCCACCGGGTTGCCCAGCGAGTCGCGGATCGGGGCGTAGCCGGACAGGAAGGTTCCCCATTTGTCGGTCACAAAGTCCAGGTCGGCGCTGGGCTCCCGGAACCCGGCCAGCATCTCCTGGTTGACATCCTCGTAGGCCTCCCCGATCTGGGCCGGCTCCTCGGGATCTGGGTCCACCACGAAATAAGCCCCCTGGCCGTCCTGCCTCATGGTGTAGAGGTAGGTGATCTTGGGGTTGTTTTTCTTGACCCGGATCAGCAGGTCGGCCACCGCCTTGAACTCGGGGCCCTGCCGCCCCCCGGGCCCGATCCGGCTGTGCAGGTCGCCGTCGATGGCCGAGGCCACCGAAGAGGCCACCGACATCAGCTCGCAGCGCATCTGCTCCTTGAGGGCCCGCTTGGTCTGGTTGAAGGTGTAGAGATAGGCCATCCCGGATATCAGCAGGATCAACAGGATGAAGCTCACCGTCAGCTTGGTCTTGAGGCTGTGGAAAAATTTGGTCATTGCTCCCCCGGCTGTTTGGTTGTTCTGTTGTATTCTATTATTTCAGCGGCCCTTTGTCAAGCTCTTTCACCCCGGCACCAGGCTCTTGATCATCCCGGCGATCATCTGCGAGGCACCACGCTGGCCCTCCACCGCCTGCCGGGCCCTCTCCCCGCAGGCCCGGCGTCCGGCGGCATCGCCGGACCAACGATCCAATATCACCGCCAGCTGCCCCGGATCGGCCGCCTGGCAGGCCCCTCCGGCCTTCAGCAGTATTTCCGCGCTCTCCCGGGCGTTGAACATGTGGGGCCCGAAGGCCACCGGCAGCCCCAGGGCCGCCGGCTCCAGCGGGTTGTGGCCGCCCACCGGAACGAAACTGCCGCCCACCAGGGCGATATCCCCGGCCGCGTAGGCCTCCACCAGCTCCCCCATGCTGTCCAGCAGCAGGACGGACCAGCCGGGGGCGGCCCCTGACATCCGGCTGCGGCGGGCATAGGCCACCCCCCTTTGGGACAGCAGCCTTTCCACCTGGTCGAAACGGTCGGGGTGGCGGGGGGCGATGATCAGCCTGACCCTGGCCGACAGCCTCCCCCAGGCCTCCAGCACCACCTCCTCCTCTCCCGGCCTGGTGCTGCCGGCCACCAGCACCAAATCATCCTCCCCCAGCCCGAACTTCTGCCGCAGGGCCCTTTTCTCATCCGGCCCGGCCGGCCCCCGGATGGAGTCGAACTTGATATTGCCGGCGCTGACCACCTTTTCGGGGTCAACCCCCAACCGGAGATACCGCCGTCTATCCTCCGGGCTCTGGCAGGCGATGCCGGCCGTCCGGCCCAGCAGGGGGCCGAACAGGAAGGAGAACAGACGGTACCAGTGCAGGGATTTTTTGGACAGCCGGGCGTTGGCGATAATTACCGGGATCCCCCGGGCGGCGGCCAGCCAGATCAGATTGGGCCACAGCTCGGTCTCCATCAGCACCAGGGCCGTGGGGCGGACCCGGGCCAGGGCCAGCAGGACGGATATCGGAAAGTCCAGGGGCAGAAAGAAGGAGTTTTCGGGGCTGACCAGCTGGGATGCCCTCTGCCGGCCGGTCTGGGTCATGGTGGACACGGCCAGCCGGACCGAGGGAATGGATTTTCCCAGGGCCTCGGCCAGGGGCGGGATCAGGGCCGTTTCTCCCATCGAGGCGGCGTGGATCCACAGGGGACGGCCGGAAAGGCGGGGGACCAGCCCGCAACGGTGGCGCCATTTCTCGCCGCCCGGCAGGAGGCAGGCAACCATCAGAAAGGGCCAGCCCACCAGGAAGGCCGCCGCCAGGATCAGGTTGTACAGCACCAGGCCGGCGAACAAGCCCATCACCGGCCGCCGACGGCCTTCTTCAGCTCATCGGGGGACACCGCCGCCACCCCGAACTTGGACACCTCCACCCCGGCGGCGTGATTGGCCAGCACCGAGGCCTCCAGGAAGCTGGCCCCGCAGGCCAGGGCCAGGGTCAGCACCGCGATGACGGTGTCGCCGGCCCCGGAGACGTCGTACACCTCGCGGGCGGTGGTGGGGATGTGCTGGACCGCCCGGCCCCCGGTGATCAGGTACATCCCCCTCTCCCCGGCGGTGATCAGCACTGCCTGGGCCTTCAGCCGGGCCATCAGCATCTTTCCGGCCCTGAGGAAATCCTCCTGGGAGGTCAACTTTATTCCCAGGGCCCGCTCGGTCTCCAGCAGGTTGGGTTTGAACAGGGTCGCCCCCTTGAAGTCCATGAAGTGGTTGAACTTGGGGTCCACCGTCACGATCTTGCGGTGCCGCCCGGCCAGCTCCAGGGCGGCCTCCAGAACCCGTCCGGTAATCAGCCCCTTGTTGTAGTCCTCTATCAGCACCGCGTCGCAGGCGGGGACCAGCCGCTTGAGCCGGGCGATCACCCTGGTCTCGCAGTCCGGCGAGAGGTCCTGGCGGTGCTCCCGGTCCACCCGCACCACCTGCTGGTGGTGGGCCACGATCCTGGTCTTGATGGTGGTGTGGCGCCGGGCGTCCACCACCAGCCCGGCCCGCGAGATCTTCCGGCGGGTGAATTCGACCACTATGGTCTGGCGGGGCCGGTCCCGGCCCA